>NZ_JBHZAH010000054.1:0-31830 GCF_042754225.1 Rhodococcus sp. NPDC059234 | reverse complement strand
ACGAACAGTCCGGGCGGTCGGCGACGCGGCGGGCTCGTGGTGGTGCCGGAGGCCATGTGGCAATTCGCGGCGGGGGAAACGAACGTACCGGCGAAGGCGCTGTCGCACAGCGTTTTCGACTCGATCGGTGTCGGCCGAACGATATACGCTACCTACCCGTCAGTATTCGGAACAATCTCCGTCGGACGCCGGTATAACGATTTCTACTTTATCGGCTGTCGACTGAGAGGTTCCGTTGAGCGAATACCGAGCGTCACGAGGATCGGCTGCATCAACTTCACATCTTTCCCGCCGAAGGTTCTTGGCGGCCACGGGAATTGCGGCCGGGGCCGTCGCCCTGTCGTCATCGTGGGTCGCCGCGGCCGCCGCGCCGCGCCGCGCCCTCAACACCGGGGACCGGGTCCCCGCGCTGGTGATCGGCAGTGGTTACGGCGGCGCCGTTGCGGCGCTGCGGCTGACCCAGGCCGGCATCGACGTCAACATCGTGGAGATGGGCAAGGCCTGGAACACCCCGGGTTCGGACGGCAAGATCTTCTCGCCGATGCTCAAGCCGGACGGCCGCTCGTACTGGCTGAGAAACCGCACCGCGCAACCGGTCGGGTACTTCTCCGGCGGATCGGTGGACAAGGACATCGCGAAGTACGTCGGCGTGCTCGACGCGGAGAACATGGGCGGAATCACCGTCTACCAGGGTCGCGGCGTCGGCGGCGGGTCGCTGGTGAACGGCGGCATGGCGGTCGTGCCCAAGCGCGGCTACTTCGAGGAGATCCTGCCGTCGGTCGACTCCAACGAGATGTACAACACCTTCTTCCCGAAGGCGAACGCCGGACTCGGCGTCAACAACATCGACGAAACCTGGTTCAACTCAACCGATTACTACAAGTTTGCCCGGGTGGGCCGGAAGACCGCCGAGCGCTCCGGTTTCCAGACGACGTTCGTGCCCAACGTCTACGACTTCAACTACATGAAGCAGGAGGACGCCGGATCGGTCACCAAGTCGGCGCTCGCCGGCGAGGTCATCTACGGCAACAACGCGGGCAAGAAGTCGCTCGACAAGACCTATCTCGCGCAGGCGTCGGCGACCGGCAAGCTCACCATCACCACGCTCCATCGCGTCACGAAGGTCTCGCCGGCGGCGACGGGTGGCGGGTACACGGTGGAGATGGAGCAGATCGACGAGCAGGGCAACGTCGTCGGCACCAAGACCGTCACCGCGGACAAGGTGTTCTTCGCGGCGGGCAGCGTCGGTACCAGCAAGTTGCTGGTCGCGATGAAGGCGCAGGGGTTGCTGCCGAACCTGTCCGGCGCGGTCGGCCAGGGCTGGGGCAACAACGGCAACATCATGGTCGGCCGGGCGAACCAGGGTTGGGACCCGACCGGTGCCAAGCAGTCGTCGATCCCGGCCATGGGCATCGACAACTGGGCCGACACCGCGGGCCCGGTGTTCGCGGAGATCGCCCCGTTCCCGGCCGGAACCGAACTGTGGGTCAGCCTCTACCTGGCGATCACCAAGAACCCGCAGCGCGCGCAGTTCCAGTTCAACTCGGGCTCGGGCAAGGTCGACCTGTCCTGGCAGACCTCGCAGAACCAGCCGGGCATCGACATGGCCAAGCGGGTCTTCGACAAGATCAACCAGAAGGAAGGCACGATCTACCGCACCGACCTGTTCGGCGTGTACAAGACGTGGGGCGACGGGCTGACCTACCACCCGCTCGGCGGGTGCATCCTCAACCAGGCCACCGACAACTACGGTCGCCTGCCCGAGTACCCGGGCCTGTACGTGATGGACGGCTCGCTCGTGCCGGGCAACGTCGGCGTCAACCCGTTCGTCACGATCACCGCGCTGGCCGAGCGGAACATGGCGAACATCGTCGCCAACGACCTGCACTAGCCGCGGCGCAATCGTCGAACGGGGGTTCGGTGGCCGGTCTCCGGATCGGTACGGCCACCGAACCCTCGTTCGGTGCAGGGTCGGGGGCGGTGGTCGCGGAAGGGCGGAAGGCTAGCCTGGATTGGTGCGAGCAGAGTCCCGGAGATCCAAGGTTCCGCCCTTCCACGTGATGGACGTGTGGGCGGCGGCCGCCGAGCGGGCGCGAACCCACGGCGACGTGCTGACGCTGGCCGCTGGGCAGCCGTCCACGCCCGCGCCTGCACCGGTGCTGCGGGCCACGCACGAGGCGGTCGACGCCCATCTGCTCGGCTACACCGAGAGTCTCGGGATCCTGCCGCTGCGCGAGACGATCGCGGGCTACCACTCGGCGCGCTCCGGAATCGCGGTCGACCCGGAAGACGTCGTGGTGACCACCGGCTCGTCCGGCGCGTTCACGCTGGTGTTCCTCGCGGCCTTCGATGTCGGGGACACGGTGGTGGTGGCGCGGCCCGGATACCCGGCCTACCGCAACACCCTGACCGCGCTGGGCTGCCGGGTGGTCGAACTCGACTGCGGCCCGCAGACCCGGTACCAGCCCACGGTCGCGATGCTCGAGGCGCTCGACACCCCGCCCGCGGGACTGATCGTCGCCAGTCCGGCGAACCCGACCGGCACCGTCATCGACCGCGACGAGTTGGCGGCGCTGGCGCGCTGGTGCGCCGAGCACGACACGTTGCTGATATCCGACGAGATCTACCACGGCATCGAATTCGGTGACACCACAACGGCATCCGCGTGGGAGACCTCCACCGAGGCGGTCGTGGTCGGCTCGGTGTCGAAGTACTTCTCGATGACCGGCTGGCGGCTGGGCTGGATGCTGGTGCCGACCGGGCTTCGGCGCGCGCTGCAGCGGCTGGCGTCGAACATGACGGTGTGCCCGCCGGCCGTCTCGCAGTACGCGGCGCTCGCGGCGTTCACCGACGAGTCCCTCGCCGAACTCGACGGGCACGTGCGCCGCTACGCGGTGAACCGGGACGTGCTGCTGTCGGGGCTGCCGCGGCTCGGGATCACCGAGCTCGCCCCCGCCGACGGCGCGTTCTACGTGTACGCCGACATCGGTCATCTCACCGACGACTCGACGGCCTGGTGCGCGGAGCTGCTCCGCGAGACCGGGGTCGCGGTGGCGCCGGGCATCGACTTCGACACCGTGCACGGCGACCGGACGATGCGACTGTCGTTCGCGGGGGCGACAGCGGACATCGAGGAGGCGTTGGCACGCCTGGGTCGTAGCCGGATGCTCGGATAGTTAACCTGTGTTCATCAATTCGACGCGGGGAGTCTCCGCGCGCTGGCAGGATGGGGCTGGTGACAGAAGCGGCGACCCCCAAGGGTGAGAGGCGCCGTATCGCGCTTGTCGAAGCGGCCTCCGACCTCCTGCTCGAGGGCGGGTTCGAGGCCGTCCGGCACCGGGCGGTCGCGGCGCGGGCGAACCTGCCGCTCGCGTCGACGACCTATTACTTCCAGTCCCTCGACGACCTGAACGCGGCGGCGGCGGAACTGTGCGGGTTGCGGGAGCTCGAGGTGATGCGGGCTCGGATCGCCGAAGTGTCCCAACGCAATCGGGGTGTCGACGCGACCGTCGAGCTGATCGTCGACATGCTCGTCGGGGTGTTCGAGGACGGCCCGCGCGGGCGCGAGCAACTGGTCAACCGGTACGAGAGGTTCGTCGCGTTCGCGAGGCATCCCGAGCTGCGCGAGGTGCAGTTGCGGCTGCGCGCCCAGCTCGACGACCTGCTCGTCGACGTGCTGCGGCGGTCCGGACGCGAGGTCCGACAGGACCAGTTGCGGCGGCTCGTGTGCGTCGTCGACGGCGCCGTGGTGGGGGCGCTGAGTGACGCCGACCCCGACCCCAAGGCACTCGCGCGCGACATGCTGCTCCAGGTGATCGACGTCGTGGCGCCGCCCGCCTCGGCGTAGCCCCCGACCGCGTCCCGGGCGGTGGCCGTAAACTGGGCATCCGTGAGCCGCATCCCCAACGTCCTTGCCAATCGATACGCCAGCCCCGAACTGACGGCGCTGTGGTCGCCCGAGCACAAGATCGTGCTCGAGCGGCAGCTGTGGCTGGCGGTGCTGCGGGCCCAGGCCGCACTCGGGATCGACGTCCCGGAGGAGGCGCTCGCCGACTACGAGCGGGTGATCGAGAACGTCGACCTGGAGTCGATCGCCGCCCGCGAGCGGGTCACCCGGCACGACGTCAAGGCGCGCATCGAGGAGTTCAACGCCCTCGCCGGGCACGAGCACGTGCACAAGGGCATGACCAGCCGCGACCTCACCGAGAACGTCGAGCAGCTGCAGATCTTCCGGTCGCTCGAGCACGTGCACGCGCACGGCGTCGCCGTCGCCGCGCGACTGGGCGCGAGGGCTGCCGAGTACTCGTCGCTGGTGATGGCCGGCCGCAGTCACAACGTCGCCGCGCAGGCCACCACCCTCGGCAAGCGGTTCGCCTCCGCCGCCGACGAACTGCTCGTGGCACTGACCCGGCTGCGCGAGCTGATCGACCGCTACCCGCTGCGCGGCATCAAGGGCCCGATGGGCACCGCGCAGGACATGCTGGACCTGCTCGACGGCGACACCGAGAAGCTCGAGTTCCTCGAGGCGAAGGTCGCCGAGCACCTCGGCTTCGCGCACGTGCTGACCAGCGTCGGTCAGGTGTACCCGCGGTCGCTCGACCACGACGTGCTCTCCGCGCTGGTGCAGGTCGGCGCCGGACCGTCCTCGTTCGCGCACACGATCCGCCTGATGGCGGGCCACGAACTGGTCACCGAGGGCTTCCAGCCCGGCCAGGTCGGCAGCTCCGCGATGCCGCACAAGATGAACACCCGCTCCTGCGAGCGCGTCAACGGCCTGCAGGTCGTGCTGCGCGGCTACGCGTCGATGGCGGCCGAGCTGGCCGGCGCGCAGTGGAACGAGGGCGACGTGTTCTGCTCGGTGGTGCGCCGCGTCGCGCTGCCCGACGCGTTCTTCGCGATCGACGGACAGATCGAGACCTTCCTGACCGTGCTCGACGAGTTCGGTGCCTACCCGGCGGTGATCGAGAAGGAACTCACCCGCTACCTGCCGTTCCTGGCGACCACCCGGATGCTCATGGCCGCCGTGCGCGCGGGCACCGGACGTGAGACCGCGCACGAGGTCATCAAGGAGCACGCGGTCGCCGTGGCGCTGGCGATGCGCGAGGACGGTCGCGAGCCCGACCTGCTCGACCGCCTCGCGGCCGACGACCGGTTCCCGCTGGACCGTGCGCAGCTGGACGCCGCACTGGACGACAAGTCCGCGTTCATCGGCGCCGCCGAGGCGCAGGTCGCCTCCGTGGTGCGCCGGGTCGAGCTGCTCGTCGAGCAGTACCCCGAGGCGGCGCGCTACGCGCCGTCGCCGATCCTGTAGCGCCCGGAGCGGTCCCGCGACCGGGTCGCCCGCCGGGGCCGGCGCCGTTCGTGGCCCGGCCGGGTCGTGCTGATCTTCGACGAGGACCGGCCCACGCAGTGTCGTGGACCGGTCCTCGTCGGTACGAGCAGGGGGCTTTCTCGCGCCGGGTATCTTCCGCCGCAACGGCTTCGGCGCGGAGTCGGCGACCGGGTCGGCCGCGGCCCGCTCGCACGGTCGGCTAGTGCCAGTTGCTGATCCGGACGTCGCCCGGCGCGGGTTCGCCCGTGCCGGTTTCGAGCAGCTTCTTGAGGCTCATCAGGAACGTCGCCCACTTGGTGCTGCAGTGGTACATGAACTCCACCGGCTCCCTCCAGCCCTCGTGCCGGAACAACACGATCGTGTAGCCGTCCTCCTGTTTCAGCTCGAATCGGACCTGCGTGCCGATCCACTCCTCGGGACCGTCGATGACCTCCCAGAGCACCCGCTCGGCGGGCTGAGCGTCCAGGACCTTCATGTCGAACCCGCCGGGCCCGAAGCGGAACCGGACGACTCCTCCGACATCGCCGTCACCGTCCGTGTCTTCGGTCCACCAGCTCGCCAGCCCGTCGACCGTGGTGAGGGCCGCGTAGACGGCCTCGGGACTCGACGTGACCCCGACCCTGTGCAGGATGTCCACCATCTCGATACCTCTTTCCAGTGCGGCGTCCGGATTCGGGCGCGTTTCGGCAGCGACGCCACGGATGTGACGACGCTCGTGTGTGTGGGGTGTCAGCCGTCCTGGCTGCGCTGGATCGCTTCGGCGATCCGCTTGATGCGATGCAGGCGGGCGTCCCAGGTGGCCCCGACGGCGGACAGCTGCGCGACCGCGCGGGCGAGCTGGGCCTGGTCGACCTGGTAGAGACGCTCGCGCCCGGACGGGGTGACGTGGACCAGTCCGACCCGGTCGAGCACCCCCAGGTGTTTGGCGACCGCCTGCCGCGTGACCGGCAGCTGCTCGCTGAGCGTGGTCGCCGTCCCGCTGCCGCCGGTCAACAAGAGGTCGAGCATCCGTCGCCGGATGGGGTCCCCGACCGCCGACCAGAGGTCGTCGTCGACGGTGACGCTCACGGCGCCGACACCAGCCGAGCGACGTACGCGACGAGGCGGGGCAGGAAGCGGTCCCAGCCGGTGACGTGATCGCGGTACGCCTCTTCGAGTACGGCTGCCTCCCAGCCCCTCTCGCGGAAACCCGTCTCGGTGAAGCGCAGCAGCGTGCCCGCGCCGGCCGGGACGAGATCGAAGGTCACCAGGAGCGAGTTGGTCGACGTCGCGGTCGTACCCTCGTCGTAGACCCAGCGGAAGGAGAACCGCCGGGGCGGGTCGGCTTCCATCACCGTGAGCGAGACGACCTTCGCGTCCGGCGCAGATCGGTCGCCGAAGGAGATGACCCCGGTGGCCCCGGGCACCGGCTCGAGCTCCGCTTCGTCCGGCCACCACTCCCGCAGGTGTTCGGGCGTGCTGACGACCTCGTAGACCACCTCGGGCGCGGCTTCGACGTGGATCTCCCGCTCGATGCTGCCGTATTCCATTCCGTCCTCCCGTCCTCTAGCAACCTTTGGTTGCATATGACGGTAGGGCATCCCGCGGGAATGCGCAACCAAAGGTTGCTAGAGGCGTTCGTTCGGCTGCTCGACCTGGCGACGGGCGCCTAAGGTGGCGCGCAATCGGTACTGCATTCGATCGCTCGCCTGGGTTCTCGCCAATCTCGACCGGGGGGCGTCGCGCGGTGGCAGTGTCACCGCGTTTCGGGTTCGGGTGGTACTGCGTGGGGTCGTGCGAAGGCGATCCGCTGGGCGCGCCGGCGTTGGTGTGCCGCCGCGTGGCGTTCCTTGGCGAGGTCGGTGTGCAGCGGCAGGGCGGCGATCGGAACGGGTGTCTTGTCGGAGTCGACGGCCACCATGGTGAAGTAGGAACTGTTGGTGTGCCGCTTGGTTCCTTCCCGGATGTTCTCGGTGTCGACCCGAATTCCGATCTCCATGGAGGTGCGGCCCGTGTAGTTCACCGACGCCGAGAAGGTGACGAGTTCGCCGACGTGGATGGTGTCCCGGAAGAGGACCCGGTCGACGGAGAGGGTGACGACATACGTCCCGGCGTATCGGCTGGCGCAGCTGTACGCGACTTGGTCGAGGAGTTTGAGCAGGGCCCCGCCGTGGATGTTGCCGGAGAAGTTGGCCATGTCGGGGGTCATCAAGACCGTCATGGTCAGTGTGCTGGGGCGGTCTACGAGCGTGTCGTTCGACGGCATCGGGGCTCCTTGGTTCCTGCGGCCTGTGGTGGGACCGGCGCCGGGCGTTCTGGTCGCGGTTCGATCGATCGGCGAGCCGTCCTGACGTCCGTCTGAACGACCAGCGGGAGGGGCCGCGGTCCGAGACCTTCAGCCGATTGCGGCGGCGCGTAGTTCGTGGCCGAGGATGCACCTCTCCGCTCGGGCAGCGCGGCGTCAGACCTGATCGAACCTCGGGTCGCCGTGACCGGCATCGTCGGCGCGCGGTCGGGTCCGCGAGTCGACCATCGCGGTCTGCGCCGGATAGATCATCGCGGTGGGCGGGTTCGCGGTGCGCTTGGCGACCGGGTAGTAGATGGCGGCGGTCAACACGATGCCGACGATCCAGGAGATGTCCGCGCCGCCAAGCCATTCCGTGACCGGGCCGGTGTACATCTTCTGCGCGAGGAACGGAATCTGGGCGACCACGCCGACCACGTAGCACGCAAGCGCCGGCACGTTCCAGTCCCCGTAGCGGCCGTTCCCGTCATACAGCGCGGGGATGTCGATGCGCTCCTTGGATACGAGGTAGTAGTCGATGAGGTTGATCGCGCTCCACGGTGTGAACACCATGAGCAGCATCAGTACGAAGTTCTTGAAGTTGTCGAGGAAGTCCGCGCTCGCTGCGATCGCGATGAACATCGAGACGAAGATGAAGCCGAGGATGTAGAGGGTGCGGGCTCTCGTCGAGATCTGGGAGCGGCCGTCGAAGGCGGTGACGGTGGTGAGGATCGACATGAAGCCGCCGTACGCGTTGAGGACGTTGACGGTCAGTTTGCCGACGACGATCACCAGGTAGACGAGGAAGGCGATCGCGGCCGGGCCCGCA
Organism: Rhodococcus sp. NPDC059234; assembly: GCF_042754225.1. Lineage (NCBI taxonomy): Bacteria > Bacillati > Actinomycetota > Actinomycetes > Mycobacteriales > Nocardiaceae > Rhodococcus > Rhodococcus sp. NPDC059234. The sequence goes on along the minus strand of NZ_JBHZAH010000054.1, from coordinate 23,406 downwards.
AGCTCTCCGAGGAAGCCGACCTGGTTCCCGAGGAACGCGTCGCCGGCGACCGCGGCGACGAGGGCGCCGAAGGTCATCGACCACTGCGAGCCGATCACACTGCCGAGGAATGTGGACCAGAAGGTGGTGCGCTCGCTGGTCTCCCGCGGCAGGTACCGGGAATAGTCCGCGACGTAGGGGCCGAAGGTCAGCTGCCAGCCGGCGCCGAGCGAGATCGCCAGCAGGAAGGTGACGATGTCGAAGCCCTTGACGCCGACGGCGGCGGCGACGTCGTACTCGGCGAACAGCCGAACAGCGAGGTAGGTGAATCCGATGACCCCGACCACGGTGGCGACGCGACCGACGATGTGGATCAGCCGGTAGCCGGCGATCGCGACGAAGGCGGTGAGCAGGCCGAAGACGACGATGCCGACCGTCGGGTTGTCGATGCCGAGGGCGGCGTTCACGGCCTGGCCGGCGAGCACCGTGCCTGTTGCGGCGAAGCCGAGGTACATCAGGATCACCAGCACCAGCGGCACGACCGCGCCCTTGATGCCGAACTGCGCGCGACTCGAGATCATCTGCGGAAGACCCATGCGCGGCCCCTGCGCCGCGTGCAACGCCATCACCGTCCCGCCGAGCACGTTGCCGATGAGCAGGCCGAGGATCGCCCACAGCGCGTCAGCGCCGAAGACGACGGCGAGAGCGCCGTCGACGACTGCAGTGATCTGCATGTTCGCGCCGAACCACAGGGTGAACTGGCTTCGAGGTGTGCCGTGCCGTTCGTCGTCGGGAACGACGTCGATGGTGCGGCGTTCGGGTGCCAGGAGAACCTCGGGGGAGTCGTCGTGAGTCATAGGTCGGTCTTTCTGCAGACGATCTCGCCGTGGCGAGGTCGGGTTTCGGGGATCCCCACCCGCTCAATGCTTGTGTCGCGGGTCACATACCACAAGTAGGAAATGTATAGTCCTGTATATACAGGCATGTCAACCCTCTGGATCCGCACGGTCGAGCGGGCGGCCGGCCCCGGCCTCTCGTCGGCCCTCGGGCGGCATCTCGTGGAGCCGAACCGTCGGTGACCGCGGCCTCGGGCCGACGGCCCTCGGGCGTGTCGCACTCGAGTTCGCGCCGGTGGTTTCGGTGCGCGGCGGGACCGATCGCCGGGCCGCCGCTCCTCGTCCCGCTCGGGCGGGCGGTCAGGTCTCGTCGGCGACGAGTCGGCCGAGGATGCGCCGCAGCTCGTCGCGATCGTGGGGGTCGAGCGGGGCGAAGAAGTCGGCGGCCTGCGCGTCCCGCACCGAGGACATCTCGGCAATCAGTGCGTGCCCCTCCTCGGTGAGGCGCACGCACACCGCCCGTCGATCGACGCCGTCCGAGACCCGCACCACCAGGTCGCGCTTCTGTAGCCGGTCGACCACCTCGGTCGCCGAGCGGGGCGCGATGCGCAGCGCCTTCGCGACGTCGCCGAGGCGCGGACGTCCCCCCGCCTCGCGATCGATCACGCGCAGCGCCCGGAACTCGTGCGGGGACAGCTCCCACGGTTCCAGCGCCGCCAGCCACCCCCGTCGCAGCCCGCGGGCCGCCGACATCACGAGGTCTCGGAGCTGGTCTGACGATGCCTCGGTCATGGTGACGGAGCTTACCTCACTTGACAGCTACCTCATGTTGAGGGAACCTCAGTAAATCGAACCCCAACACTCGAAAGGGGTGGTTGCATGACGAGCCCCCATTTCGGCGGCCCCGGACCTGGGCCCGGACGCGGCCAGCGTGGCGCGAAGGTCGACCCCGCGGACCGCGCCCAACTCACGGAGCGGCCGGTCAGCCTGCGCCGGATCGGCGCGCTATTCGCCCCCTACCGCTGGCAGGTCGCCGCGGTCGTGGTGCTGATCGTGGCGTCCTCGCTGATCTCGCTGGCCAATCCGTTCCTCGTCCGCGAGGTGATCGACCGCGCCATCCCCGCGCAGGACGTCCCGCTGCTCGTGTGGACGGTCGTCGCGATGCTCGCGGTGACCGTCGCGGTCTCCGTCATCGGGGTGGTGCAGACGTGGATCTCCACCACCGTCGGCCAGCGCATCATGCACGGCCTGCGCACCGACGTCTTCGCGCACCTGCACCGGCAGTCGCTGAGCTTCTTCACCCGCACCCGCGGCGGCGAGATCCAGTCCCGGCTCACCAACGACATCGGCGGCATGCAGACCGTCGTCACCTCGACCGCGACCTCCATCGCGTCCAACCTCACCACCGTGGTGGGCACCGCGGTCGCGATGGCCGTGCTGAGCTGGCGACTGTCGCTGCTCTCCCTGATCGTGCTCCCGCCGGCGATCTGGCTGACCCGCAAGGTCGCCCGGATGCGGCGCGCCATCACCGCCGAGCGTCAGCGGACGCTCGCCGACATGCAGACCCAGATCGAGGAGTCGCTGTCGATCAGTGGAATCCAGCTGGGGAAGACGCTCGGCGCCGGTCCCGCCATGGCGCAGCGCTTTTCGGGCACCTCGCTCGTCCTGACGGACCTCGAGGTCCGCTCGGAACTGTCCGGCCGTTGGCGGATGGCCACGATGAGCATCGTGTTCGCCGCCATCCCGGCCCTGCTCTACCTGGCCGCCGGCCTGCCCGCGACCTCCGGCGGCATGACCATCGGCACCCTGGTCGCGTTCACGGGGCTGCAGGGCGCGCTCTTCCGTCCGCTGATGAGCCTGCTGGACGTCGGTGTGTCCGTGACGAGTTCGATGGCGCTGTTCAGCCGGATCTTCGAGTACCTGGACCTGGAGGTCGAGATCGACGACCCGCAGCACCCGGTGCGGATGCCGCGCGAGACGGTCGCCGGCGCGGTCCGCTTCGACAACGTCGTCTTCCGCTACGAGAACGCGGACCGCAACGCCCTCGACGGCGTCACGATCGACGTGCCGGCGGGGTCCTCGCTGGCGCTGGTCGGCGAGACCGGTTCGGGCAAGACCACACTCGCGTCGCTGGTCGCCCGACTGCTCGACCCCACCGCCGGCCGCGTGACGATCGACGGCGTCGACCTGCGCGATATCCGGCTCGCGGAAGTGTCCGAACTCGTCGGCGTCGTCTCGCAGGAGACCTACCTGCTGCACGCCACCATCCGGGAGAACCTGCGGCACGCGCGACCGGGGGCGAGCGACGCGGAGATCGAGTCCGCGGCGCGGGCCGCGCAGGTGCACGAGCTGATCGAGTCCCTGCCCGACGGCTACGACACCATGGTCGGCGCCCGCGGGCACCGCTTCTCGGGCGGCGAGAAGCAGCGCATCGCGATCGCGCGAACGCTGTTGCGCGACCCCAGGATCCTGGTGCTCGACGAGGCCACCAGCGCGCTCGACAACGAGACCGAGCGGGCCGTGCAGACCGCGCTCGACGTGGTGAGCCGCGGCCGGACCACGATCACGATCGCGCACCGGCTCTCCACCGTCCGCGACGCCGACCAGATCGTGGTCCTCGACCACGGACGAGCCACCGAGCGCGGCAGCCACGAGGAGCTGCGCGCGCTCGGCGGTCGCTATGCCGCGCTACTCGCCCGCGGCGGCGACGCCCGCACGCCTGCCGAAGAAGGTGCCGTCGCCGAGCGAGGTGCCGCTGATGTAGCCCCACGAGTGCAGGCCCGACGTCGCGCGCCCGGCCGCGAACAGGCCGGGGATCGCGTCGCCGTCGAGGTCTAGGACGCGGCCGTCGACGGTGGTGTGCAGGCCGCCGATGGTGAACACCTCCGCGCCGCCGCGGCCGGCCTCGCCGTACTCGGGCGGGGCGATGCCGCGCTGCACGTCGATGGCCGCGAACGGCGCCGCTAGCGGCCGCAGCCAGCGCTCGGCCTTGTGGAAGTACGGGTCCCGGCCCTCGACGGCGAACCGGTTGTACTCGCCGACCGTGGTCTGCAACGCGCCCGGCGGCATGCCGATGTCGTGTTCGAGTTCCTCGAGGGTCTCGGCGACGAAATGCGGTTGCACACCCCAGCGTTCGTGCTCCGGGACCTCCTCGTAGGCCTGCTCGTCCAGGATCACCCACACCTTCAGCCCGTGCTTGTAGAGGGCCGCCTGCCCGACGAGTCCGGGATAGACGTCCTCGTTGACGAACCGCTGCCCCACGCTGTTGACGATCATGCCGCGGACCATCATCCCGGGGATCAGCGAGATGCCGACCTGCCCGGCGGACATGTGCTTGACCGCCGCGCCGACCGCCTGCGCCATCACGATGCCGCGGCCGTCGTCGCCGCCGTCGGAGTTGACGCCGAGACCCACCAGTTGCGGGGCGTGCTGGGCGACCATCTCGGCGTTGTCGGCGAAGCCGCCGGTGGTCAGGACCACGCCGCGGCGGGCCCGGTAGGTGACGGTCTCGTTGAAGTGACGGGCGACGACACCGACGACCCGGCCCGCCTCGACGATCAGTCGCAGTGCCGAGGTGTCGGTGTGCACCGCGACCTCGGTCCTCGCGACCGCCTCGCTCAGCACCGCCATCAGCACCTTGCCCCCGAATCCGTCCGAGGTGACGCGGTGCCCGCGTGGCGCCGGCGTCGCGAGATCGCAGAAGGGGTAGGAGTTCTCACCCATCCACATCAGGCCGTCGTCGGTCGGCGGGACCCAGGTGGGGGAGTCCCACAGGGACGGCTTGAACGGCACGCCGTGGTCGACGAGCCACTGGTAGTGCGCCACGCTGCCGCGGCTGTAGAGGCCGACCTTCTCCTCGTCGGCGTCCGGGCCGAGCGCGGCGAGGAGGAACTTCGCCATGTCCTCGGCGGTGTCGGAGAACCCGCACGCCTCCTGGACGGGGGTGCCGCCGCCGAGGTACATCTCGCCGCCGGACAGGGCCGACGACCCACCGCCACCGCTGGCCTTCTCCAGTACGACCACCTCGGCGCCCGCCGCGGCGGACTCGAGGGCCGCGGCCGCCCCCGCGCAGCCGTAGCCGACGACGAGGACGTCCGTCTCGTGGTCGAAGTGTCCGACGTCCCCCGCGTCGAGGGGTGCCACCGGATTACGTGCGCTCATTCGCAACTCCCGTCCACTGTTGGTGCGCACACGCTAGGGTTCGTCCGGCGGTGTCGAGAAGGGGCGAGTCCGGCCACCGGGACGATCCGGGGCGCTATCATCAAAACCCATGAGCCACTGCATCTTCTGTGCCATCATCGCGCGCGAGGCGGAGGCGAGCATCGTGTACGAGGATGAGCACACCGTGGCCTTCATGGACATTCGTCCGTTCACCCCGGGGCACCTGCTGGTGGTCCCGCGGCGCCACGCGGTGGGCCTCGCACAGCTGGACCCCCAGGACGGCGGCCGGATCTTCGCGGTCGGTCAGCGCCTGGCGGCCGCGTTGCGCGGCGACCGGACCGACCCCACCGGGATGCCCGCGGACGGCCCGCGCGCGGACGGGGTGAACCTCTTCCTCGCGGACGGCGCGGTCGCCGGCCAGGAGGTCTTCCACGTGCACCTGCACGTCATCCCGCGCACCCCGGGAGACGGATTCGGCCTGCGCGGGCGCCCCGTCTCCGCGCGCCGGCCGGATCTCGACTACCTGGCCGGTGCGCTCCGCCGCCGGCTCGACACGGTCTAGGGGGCCACGTGGAGCAGACCGGCACTCCCGCGCTGCACCGGCTCTTTCCGGAGCTCGCGGCGACCACCCCGTTCCTGCGCCTCGGCGCCCCCCCGACCCCGATCACCCATCTCGACGGGCTCGGCGCCGGGAACCGGTTGTGGTGCAAGGACGAGGGCGCCTACGGATCGGGCGGCTGGGGCGGAAACAAGGTCCGCAAGCTGGAGTGGATCCTCCCCGACGCCCTCGCCCGAGGGTCCCGGCAGATCCTCACGGTGGGTGGCCAGGGCACCAACTGGGGCCTGGCCACGGCGCTGTACGCGCGCGAGCAGGGCATCGACACGGCGCTGGCGCTCGTCGACCAGCCCATGGACGAGCACGTGCGCGCCCAGCTCGAACGCCTGCGGCGCTCCGGCGCCGCGCTGCACTTCACGCGGACCAAGGCGCGGACGATCGCGGCGGCACCCTGGTTGTTCGCGCGACACCTCCGCGGCCGACACCTGCCGTACTACCTGCCCGCGGGCGGGTCCTCGCCCCTCGGGACACTCGGATACGTCGAGGTCGCACTCGAACTCGCGGCACAGGTCGAGTCCGGCGCGATGCCCGAGCCGGCGTACGTGGTGACCGCGGTGGGCTCGGGTGGCACCGCCGCCGGCCTGCTGCTGGGCCTGCGCCTCGCGGGACTGCGCACCCGGGTGGTCGGCGTCGTCGTCAACGACACCCTGCCGCTCGCCGAGCGGGACCTCGTCGGGCTCGCGCGCCGGACGCACCGTCTGCTGGTCGAGCGGGGCGCCGCGGTCGGGCCGGTCGAGTTCGAGCCGGGCGCGCTCGTGGTGGCGGGGGAGTGGCTCGGACCCGGATACGGGCACGCGACCCCGGCGGGTGCGGCGGCGCAGCGGATCGGGGCCGAGCACGGGATCACCCTCGACCCCGTCTACACGGCGAAGGCGTTCGCCGCGGCGCTCGAGATGGACGCCGACGGCCGGCTCGGGGACGGCCCGGTCGTCATGCTGGACACCTACGGGCCGCGGCCGGACTGACGCGGCCGTCGCTGTTGGCCTCTCAGGCCCGGTACATCCGGCGGATCAGCTTCCGTGCCCGGTCGGTGTAGGGCGGGTAGGCGAACCGGGGATCGGGCTTGAACGGCTTGAGCAGCACTGCCTTTCGGTTGCCGAGAGTCTTGAAACCCGACCTGCCGTGGTATCGGCCCATGCCGCTGGATCCGACACCGCCGAACGGGAGTTGGGGCGCCACGAGTTGGTAGGTGAGGTGATTGACCACAGCTCCTCCGGAGCTGACCTCGGCCAGCACGCGACGCCGCGTCCGCGCAGACCTCGTGAAGACATAGGACGCGAGGGGCTTCGGCCGCGCGTTGACGAAGGCGATCGCCTCGTCCAACGAGTCGACCGCGAGGACCGGCAGGATCGGCCCGAATATCTCCTCCCGCATGACCGGTTCCTCGGGGCTCGGGTCCACCAGCACGGTGGGCTCGACGGTCAGTGTGGCCCGATCGGAACCGCCGCCGAGCGCGACCCTCGCTTCGGTGTCGGCAAGGTACCCGGCCAGCCGGTCGAACTGGCGCGTGTTGACGATTCGGACGCCCCGCGCAGATCCAGATTTTCGGAACTCGTTGAGACTGTGGACTATTCGCTCGACCAGCTCGTCCCGGACGGAGCGCTCGGCCAGTACGTAGTCCGCCGCGATGCAGGACTGGGCGGAGTTGGCCACCTTCGTCCAGGCGATGCGACGGGCGGTGACGGCAAGGTCCGCGTCCCGCATGACGATCGCCGGATTCCTGCCGCCGAGTTCGAGGGTCACCGGTGTCAGCTGCGCCGCGGCCCCTGCCAGGATCTTCCGGCCGATCTCGGTACCGCCGGTGAAGAACACATGATCGAAGCCCTGTGCGAGCAGGGCCTGGGTGGTGCGCCCGTCGCCCTCGACCACGGCCACGGCCTCGGCGTCGAGATACTCGGGGAGCAGTCGGGCCAGCAGGCGTGCTGTCGCGGGGGCTAGCTCCGAAGGCTTGACGACGGCGCAGTTGCCCGCCGACACCGCGGCGACCAGCGGTCCCAGGGTGACCGTCAGCGGAGCATTCCAGGCCCCGATGACGAGCACCACCCCGAGCGGCTCGTACTGCACCCACCCCAGCGCGGGCATCTGGTGCATCGGCAGCGAGCGCGGCCGGCTGCGCATCCACCGGCGCACCCGCTTGCGTGCGTGGGCGGCCTCGATCTTGTTGGGGAGGATGTCGACCATCCAGGATTCGAAGGTGTCTCGCCCGAGATCCTCGGCGAGGGCGGCGGTGATCTCGTCCTCGCGTTCGTCCAGCATTCGTTCGATGCCGCGCAGTTGGTCGATCCGCCACTGCGCGGGTCTGGTTCGTCCGCTCGCGTGGACCCGACGTAGCCCGGCGACGACGCCGGCTATTTCTCCTGTGGTATCCGAATCGATTGCGCCGGTGTCTACCTGGTCAGCGGTCATGGCTGCCTCAGCTCCATCGTGTGCGGCACGGCTGCGTCACACGACCGATACGCGGCTGGCTCGGCCGTGTGATCGGGTGCAGATTCACCCCCACATGCCTGCCGTCAACACTGGTCGCTCGTCGAGCGGTCGTCAAGGCCCCGTGTTCAGTCGCTGCGCGCGCGGTCCGCGTGGCCGAGGTCCCGACCCGGCACGACCGCGTCGCGCACCAGCTTCTTGAGCGTCACGATGTCGGGGAACCCGCTGTCCCGCTTCCGATCCCACACGAGTGTGTAGCCGGCGGTGACTTGGAAGATGCCACCGGTGCCCGGAACCAGTGCCACCTCGCCGAGTTCGGTGCCGAAGGTGCTCAGCAGCTCCTGCGCCATCCAGCCGGCGCGCAGCAGCCAGTTGCACTGCGTGCAGTAGGTGATCGTGACGCGGGGCGACGCGGGGGCGGTCATGGCTCCAGGATCGCAGACGTGCGACGAGCGCCGTGCCATTCGGTGACCGGTCGCCCCGCCACGAGGTGCTGATCGACGAGCCGCTCGACGCGGTCGGCGTGCAGCTGCGCGTACCAGGCGTTGTCGGGGTGGACCACCACGACCGGCGCCTGCGAGCAGGGGAACAGGCACCCGGTCTGGGTGACGAGGACGTCGTCGTCGCCGAGACCGCGCGCCTCGAGCGCCGCGTCCAGGGCCTGCGCGGTCTCCGGGCCGCCCCGGGCCGAACAGCGCGGGCCGCGGCACACCAGCACGTGCCGCCCGAAACCGGGGACCTCGTCCCAGGCGGGGGAGGTGAGCGGTGCGGTGGTGGTCCGGGCGGGGGTGGTGGGGCTCGACACCGCGGCGTCGAGCAGGTCGGCGTAGTTCGTTGTGTCGGAGAGCGGGTTCGCGATCCGGACGTCGGGAATCTGTTCCCCGGAGTGCTCGCGCAACCAGTGTCCGATGACGCGGCGGAACCACGAGTCGATCTTGCGGTCCAGCACCGTCTGGGCGCTCACCACGACCACCTCGGTGGCGCCGGCCGCGGCGGCCTCGTCGAGCACGCCGGTGACCGCGGGACCCGAACCCCCGAGCACCGCCGTCCGGAAGACGGTGTCCGGGTAGCGGTTCCGCAGTGCCGCGAGCGCCCCGACCACCTGGTCGCGCGGATCATCGCCGCGGTCGGTGGGGGCGGTGACGATCACCCAGCGTGCGGTCGTGCTCACGAGAGGTTCCTTTCGAGGCTTTCGTCGACGGTGCCGCACAGCACCACCATCGGTCGCCCGGTTCGGGGATGGGGTTGGACGAGGGCGTCGATCCCGTAGACGTCGGCGAGCAGGTCTGCGGTGAGCACGGACTCGGTCGGTCCCTCGGCGGCGACGCGTCCGCCGCGCAGGACCACCAGGTGATCGCAATACATCGCGGCGAGGTTGAGGTCGTGCATCGCCGCCACCGTCGTCAGGCCGCGGACCCGGATCAGGTCGAGCAGTTCGACGGACGCCGACACGTCCAGGTGGTTGGTGGGCTCGTCGAGCAGCAGCACGCACGGTTTCTGCGCGAAGGCGCGTGCGAGCTGCGTCTTCTGCTTCTCCCCGCCGGACAGGCTCTGCCACAACCGGTGTCGTAGTTCGGGAATCCCCGCCATCGCGAGGCTCTCGGAGACCGCGCTCGCCGCGCCGACGGCGGCCGGCCGGGCCCAGCCGCCTCGACGCGGGATCACGCCGAGCTCGACGACCTGCTCGACCGTCAGATCCAGTTCGGTCGCCGAATGTTGTTCCACCAGTGCGACGGTCCGCGCGAAGTCGCGTCGGTGCATCTCGGTCGCCGGTCTGTCGTCGATCACGACGCGGCCGCTGTCGGGGCGCACGAGCCGGGCGATCGCCGAGAGCAACGACGTCTTGCCGGAGCCGTTCGGGCCGATCAACCCGGTGACGCGTCCGGCCGGCGCCACGCACGTCACGGCGTCGAGGATCGTCGCGCCGCCCTGCGACCAGGTCACCGCCTCGACCCGGATCTCCGGCGAGTGATGGCTCACGTCCGGGCCCCCCGTCTGCGGAGCAGCCACACGAACGCAGGAACCCCCACGACGGCGGTGACGATGCTGATCGGTAGTTCGCGCCCCGGCAGCACACTGCGCGCGACGACGTCGGCCCACACCAGCAGCAGCGCGCCCAGCAGGGCCACGACGGGGAGCAGGCGCGCGTGCAGCGGTCCGACCAGCATCCGGGCCGCGTGCGGCACCACGAGTCCGACGAACCCGATCACCCCGGCCTGCGCGACCAGCGCCGCCGTGCACAGCGACGCCGCCGCGTACAGCACCCACCGGGAGCGTTCGACGTGGGTGCCCAGGCTCGCGGCGGCACGTTCCCCGAAGGCGAACGAGTCCAGCACCCGGCTGTGGGCGAGCACGATCGCGGTGGTCACAGTGAGGACGATCAGGATGCCGACCAGCCCCGACCAGCGCACTCCGGCGACCGAGCCGAGCGTCCACGTCAGGACGCGGTGCGCGGCGTCCCGGTCGCCGAGCAGCACGAGCGCCGACGTGAGGGCAGCGGTGAACTGACCCACCGCGATCCCGGCGAGAACCAGTCGCCCGGGTAGCAGCGCGCCGGACCGCGACGTCGCGATCACGAACACCAGCAGCAGGCTGCCGAGGGCGCCGAGGAAGGCGGCGGAGGCGACCGCGCCGAAACCGAAGGCGCCCAACGTACTCACCCCGGTGGTGAGTGCAATGACCGCGCCCAGCGACGCGCCCCCGGACATGCCGAGCAGGTACGGGTCGGCCAGCGGGTTGCCGGTGAGCGACTGCAACACCGCCCCACACAGGGCCAGGCCCGCGCCGATCGCCGCGGCCGCCAGCACCCGTGGCATCCGGAGGTCGACGACGATGTGCGTGGTCAGCAGGTCGGTTCCCGTCCCGATGCCGAGGCGTCCGGCGATCGCTTCGACCACCGTGCCGATCGACAGGTCGGCCGCACCGATCACGACCCCGGCCGCGCAGCTGACGACGAGCAGCACGGACAGGAGCGCCGTCCATCCGGTGGCCGTCGTCGCGGCAACCCGGGCGGGCACCCGGGTCCGCACGCTCATGCGTGGCCGCCGCCCACTTGCTCGGCGACCAGTGCCGCGCCCTCGATCAGCCGCGGTCCGGGCGTGCTCGCCGAGAACGGCACCACGACGAAGGCGTTGTCACGCACGGCCTTCAGGTCTCGCAACGCGGGATCGTTGCGGAGGTAGTTCTTCTTCTCCTCGGCGGTGTCCCACGAGGCGTCCGCGAGCACGATGACGTCCGGGTTCGCGGCCAGTACCGTCTCCCAGCTGCCGTCGGCCCAGGCCGCGTCGGTCGCGGCGAAGACGTTCGTGCCGCCGACCGCGTCGATGATCAGCTGCGGGCCGCCGGCCTTGCCTCCGACGTAGGGCGTGGTGGTGTTGCTGTCGTACCAGAGGATCGTCTTGCCCCGTGCCGGTGCGTGCGACTCGACGCCCGCGAGCGTCTCGCGCATCCGGGCGACCACCGCGTCGGCCTCGCCCTCGCGGCCGAACAGGGTGCCGTAGTCGGTGATCTCCGTCGCGATCGAATCCCAGGTGACCGGGGGCCGCTTCGACTTGTCCTTGCAACCGAACGGCGAGACGTAGGTGGCGATGCCGAGCTCGTCGAACGACTCCTGCGAGCCGACGGCCTTGTCGTCGAACGCGCTCGAGTACGACGCCGTCACCAGGTCGGGCTTCGCCTCGAGCAGCGCCTCCCGGCTCGGGTAGTCCTTCTTGTCGAGCACCGGGACCTGCGCGTAGGCGGCCTGCCACTGCGGCGCGACGGCGTCGTCGAGGTAGGCGGTACCGGCCATCCGGCCCTGCGCGCCGATCGAGAGCGCGGTCTCGGTGGCGCCCTGGTTGAGGGTGACGGCGCGGTCGGCAGGCCCGTGCAGGGTGACCGCGCGCCCGCAGTTCTGCAGCGACACCGTCGCGGCTGCATCGGTGTCGGAGGGGCTGGTGGACGCGCCGCACGCGGCCACCGCGAACGCCGTGACGGTCGACGCCGCTACCGCGCCGAGGACTCGGGGGGAGAAAAGGGTACGCAAAGCGACCCGCCTTCCATGACTCGTGGAAAACGTGCAGGTATGCGTCACGGCCGGTCTCCTGGCTCGGCAGGGTCAGCCGCCGACCACGCCTTCCCGGACTCGAACGTCCAGTGGCTGGGGCCGAACCCCGGGTAGTCGACGTACCTGCTCACAGTGGCGAGTACCGCGCCGGTTTCGCACCGGACTTCCCGAACACCGCGACAACGGTTGCAGGATAGACCAACGCCTGCGGTGGGCGGTCGCCCACGAGTGCCCGGGGGAGTGACCCGATAGGGTTGGCCGCGTGCGCCCCTCACTCTCCGACTACGCCCACCTGGCCGGCGGCAAGGTCCGTGACCTCTACACGGTCGACGACGAGCACCTGCTGCTCGTCGCCAGCGACCGGATCTCCGCCTACGACCACATCCTCAGCACGCCGATCCCCGACAAGGGACGCGTGCTCACCGCGATGAGCGTCTTCTTCTTCGAGGAACTCGGCGGGCACAACCACCTCGCGGGCGCGCCCGACGACGAGCGCATCCCCGAGGAGGTGCTCGGCCGCGCGCTGGTGGTCAAGAAGCTCGACATGGTGCCCGTCGAGTGCGTGGCCCGCGGCTACCTCACCGGGTCGGGACTGTCGGACTACCAGCGCACCGGCGCGGTGTGCGGCGTCGAGCTGCCCGCCGGGCTGGTCGAGGCCAGCAAGCTGCCGGACCCGATCTTCACCCCCGCGACCAAGGCCGCGCTGGGCGACCACGACGAGAACGTGGACTTCGCGACGGTCGTGGACCAGCTCGGCACGGACCTGGCGGTCAAGCTGCGCGAGGACACTCTCGACATCTACTTCCGGGCCGCCAGCTTCGCCGCGGACCGGGGAATCATCCTGGCCGACACCAAGTTCGAGTTCGGCCTCGACGCCCAGGGCAACCTGGTGCTCGCTGACGAGGTGCTCACCCCCGACTCGTCTCGGTACTGGCCCGCCGACGGCTACGAGCCGGGCCGGGTGCAGCCGAGCTTCGACAAGCAGTTCGTCCGGAACTGGCTGACCGGGCCCGAGTCGGGCTGGGACCGGGCCTCGGACACGCCGCCGCCGCCGCTGCCGCCGGAGATCGTCGAGGCGACCCGCAGCAGGTACATCGAGGCCTACGAGCGGATCTCCGGGTTGTCCTTCGCCGACTGGGTGTAGCCGCCACGCGGGGCCGGGGTGCGCATAGGGTGGCGGCATGAGTTCGCCTGTCACCCCGGTCCCCGCCACGGCGGTCGCGCCGGTCGCGAAGAAGGTCCCGCACGAGCGCACCCACCACGGCGACACCTTCGTCGACAACTACGAGTGGTTGCGGGTCAAGGACGACCCGGAGGTGGTCGCCCACCTGGAGGCGGAGAACGCGTACACCGAGGCGCGGACCGCGCACCTCGCGTCGCTGCGGGAGTCGATCTTCCAGGAGATCAAGTCGCGCACCCAGGAGACCGACCTGTCGGTGCCGTCCCGGATGGGACGGTGGTGGTACTACTCGCGCAGCTACGAGGGCAAGCAGTACGGCGTGCAGTGCCGCTGCCCGATCGCGGGCCAGGACGACTGGACCCCGCCCGAGCTGTCCGCCGACACAGAGATCGCGGGCGAGCAGGTGCTGCTCGACGCCAACGAGCTCGCGCAGGGGCACGACTTCTTCTCGCTCGGCGCGTTCTCCGTCACCCTCGACGGCACCCTGCTCGCCTACTCCGTCGACACCGCGGGCGACGAGCGGTACACCCTGCGGTTCAAGGACCTGGTCACCGGCGACGAGCTGCCCGACGTGATCCCCGGCACCGCCCCGGGCGCGACCTGGTCGGTGGACAACCAGCACGTCTTCTACATGACCGTGGACGAGGCCTGGCGCCCCGACACGGTGTGGCGGCACCGGCTCGGTACCGCGCAGACCGACGACGTGTTGGTCTTCCACGAGCCGGACGAGCGGTTCTGGGTGGGCTTCGGATCCACCCGCAGCGAGAAGTACCTGATGATCTGGATCGGATCGAAGATCACCTCCGAGATCCTGTGCCTCGAGTCGGACGACCCCGAGGGCGAGTTCCGAGTGGTGCTGCCGCGGGTGGACGGCGTCGAGTACAGCGTCGAGCACGCGGTCGTCGCGGGCGAGGACCGCTTCCTGATCCTGCACAACGGCGACGTCGACGGGGCCAAGGCGGACAACTTCACCCTGGTCGACGCCCCGGTCGCCGACCCGACCGATCAGCGCACCCTGCTCGCGCACCGCGCGGACGTGCGCCTCGAGGAGGTCGAGGCGTTCGCCGGGCACCTGGTGCTGAGCTATCGCCGGGAGGCGCTGACCCGGGTGGCGGTGTGGCCGCTGCGCGCCGAGGGCTACGGCGATCTGCACGAGCTCGAGTTCGGCGAGGAGCTGTACTCCGTCGGCGTCGGCAGCAACCCCGAGTGGTCGGGACCGCTGCTCCGGCTGGGATTCACCTCGTTCATCACCCCGAGCCGCGTCTACGACTACGACGTGGCCACCGGCGCCCTGCTGCTGCGCAAGGCGCAGCCGGTGCTCGGCGGCTACGATCCCGCGGACTACGAGCAGCACCGGGACTGGGCGACCGCGGCGGACGGCACCCAGATCCCCATCTCGATCGTCAAGCGCCGCAGCGACGCCGGGGCGAGCGCAGTGACGGGGGATGTACCCGCGGCCGGGCCGGCGCCGCTGCTGCTGTACGGCTACGGCTCCTACGAGTCCAGCATGGACCCAGGGTTCTCGGTGGCACGGCTCTCGCTGCTCGATCGCGGCATGGTGTTCGTCGTCGCGCACGTGCGCGGCGGCGGTGAGATGGGCAGGCACTGGTACGACAACGGGAAGATGCTGGCGAAGAAGAACACCTTCACCGACTTCGTCGCCTGCGCACGGCATCTCGTGGACACGGGCCGCACCACGCCCGCCCAGATGGTCGCCGACGGTGGCAGTGCCGGCGGCCTGCTGATGGGTGCGGTGGCCAACATGGCGCCGGAACTGTTCGGGGGGATCCTCGCCAACGTGCCGTTCGTGGACCCGCTGACCTCGATCCTCGACCCGTCCCTGCCGCTGACCGTCATCGAGTGGGACGAGTGGGGAAACCCGTTGGCGGACAAGGACGTCTACGAGTACATGAAGTCCTACAGCCCGTACGAGAACGTCACGGCCCAGGACTACCCGGCGATCCTCGCGATCACCAGCATCAACGACACCCGGGTGCTGTACGTCGAGCCGGCCAAGTGGGTCGCGGCGTTGCGCGCCACGAAGACCGGCGACGCGCCGCTGCTGCTCAAGACCGAGATGAGCGCCGGGCACGGCGGCGTCAGCGGCCGGTACGAGAAGTGGAAAGAGGTCGCGTTCGAGTACGCCTGGGTGCTCGACACCGTCGGCGCGTGAGCATGCGGCTTCGCCGCAGTGGAGTGGAAACGGAGCCCCTGGACTCCGTAAGCGCACCACTGCGGCGAAGCCGCATTTCTAGTCCGCCGGCGGCGGGCCCGCCACACCGCCCGTGAGGATTCCGGGCATCCGGCTGGCGAGGCCGGCCGCGTCCTCGTCCGCGATCAGCAGTCGCAGCATCATGGCGCCGCCGACGATGAACAGCATGGTGGCCTGCGCGTCCAGGGCCGCGCCGTCCCCGGTGCCGTCGCGTGCCAGGGTGTCGGCGAGCATGCCGATCCCCGGGCCGCCGAAGTCCGTCCACAGGGTGGTCAGCAGGTCCTCGCGATCCCGGAACGCCGCCAGCAGGCCCGGCAGCGCGGCCTTGACCTCGGGCCGGCCGAACAGTTCGAGCGAGTAGGCGCACGACCGCCGGATCCACTCCGCCGGGTCGGCGGCGTCGGCGACGGGGGTGGCGTCGTCCACCCAGCCGAAGATCGCCTCGAACACCAGATGCGTCTTCGAGGGCCAGCGCCGGTACAGGGCCGGCTTCCCGACGCCGGCCCGCTCGGCGATCGCGACCATCGTGGTCTGGTCCCAGCCGACCTCGGCCAGCAACTCGCGCGCGGCGGCCAGCGCGGCCCCGTCGATCGCCGGGTTGCGCGGCCTGCCGCGCCTGCGCTCGATCGCGGGGTCCGTCGTTTCTTCGCCAGAAGTCATTGTCCGCAGCCTAACGCGGTGCTACCTTGCAACAAATCGTAACGCGAAGTTACGTAATGTTGCGCGTCACACCCGTGGAGGAAGGTCGACATGGTGGAACTGCTGGAGGGCAAGACGGTCGTCGTTTCGGGGGTCGGCAACGGCCTCGGCAGGGAGATCGCGCTGGCCGCGTACCGGGACGGCGCGAATGTCGTGCTCGGTGCCCGGACCGAGTCGAATCTGAAGTCGGTCGCCGACGAGATCGACCCCACCGGGGAACGGGTCGCGTACGCGGTGACCGACATCCTCGACAAGGAGGCGTGCGCCGGGCTGGTCCGCACGGCCGCGGACCGCTTCGGCGGCGTGGACGCGCTGGTGAACGTGGCCGCGAAGGAGGACGTCTTCGGCGGACTCGAGGGGGCCGACCTCGACGCGTGGAAGGCGATGCTCGACGCCAACGTGATCGGCACCCTCACGCTCACCCAGGCCGCGTTGCCCGAGCTGAAGAAGCGGGGCGGGTCCGTGGTCCTGATCGGTTCCCAGGCGATGTTCCACCCGCAGCTCCCGCAGTCCGCCTACGCGACCTCGAAGGGGGCGCTGCACGCGGCGATGTGGTCGCTGGCAAAGGAGCTCGGCCCGCACAAGATCCGGGTGAACACCGTTGTGCCCACGTGGATGTGGGGTCCGCCGATCGAGCTGTACGTCGCGCTGTCCGCGAAGCAGCGCGACGTGCCGGAGGAGACGGTGATCGGCGAGATCACCGCGAACATGCCGCTCGGCGAGATGCCGGCCGACGACGACGTGGCCAACTCGGTGGTCTTCTTCGCCTCCGACCGGGCCCGGATGCTGACCGGTCAGACGCTCTTCGTCAACGCGGGAGAGTACTTCCGCTGACATTCGGAACCTGTTGACGCACATCAATCTTCGAGAGGCAGCACGGCATGAAGCACAAGGTCATCGTCTGGGGCACCGGCGTCGTCGGCAAGCTCGTGATCCGCGAGCTGATCGACCATCCCGCTTTCGAGCTGGTCGGCGTCATCGTTCACGATCCCGCCAAGGACGGCGTCGACGCCGGCACCCTCGTCGGTGCCGAACCGGTCGGCCTCGCGGCGACGACGGACTGGGAGGCGGCGCTCGCGGTCGATGCGGACGCGGTCGCCTACTTCGGCCCGACCGCCGAGTACGCGGTGCAGAACATCGACAACATGACCGCGTCGCTGCGGTCCGGCAAGCACGTCGTGTCCACCTCCATGACGCCGCTGGTGTACCCCGAGCCGTGTCCGCCCGAGATGCGCGTGGCGCTCGAGCAGGCCTGCCAGGAGAGCGGGAAGTCTTGTTTCACGACGGGAATCGATCCCGGGTTCGCCAACGACCTGTTCCCGATGACGTTGATGGGGGTCTGCGGTCGGGTCGACAGCGTGCGGGTGCAGGAGCTGCTGGACTACGCCACCTACGCCGGTGACTACGGCCCGACCATGGGTATCGGCGCTCCCATCGAACAGGCCGCGGTGCTGGAGATCCCGGAGGTCCTGATCTTCGCGTGGGGCCACACCATCCCGATGATCGCCGATGCGGTCGGCGTGACCCTCGACCGGATCGACACCGTCTACGAGAAGTGGGCGGCCACCGAGCCCATCGAGTACAAGTACGGCGTCATCGAGCCGGGCCAGTGCGCCGCGGTGCGGTTCGAGATCCGCGGCTGGGTTGGCGACGAGGCGAAGATCGTCATCGAGCACGTCAACCGGATCACCAACGACGCGGCCACCCACTGGCCGCGGGCCACCTCGGTGGACAACGACGTGTACCGGGTGATCATCAAGGGCAGCCCGAACATCACGCAGGAGACCGCCTTCCGCGGCGAACGCGACGACGACCCGATCACCGGCGGCTGCCTGGCCACCGGGATGCGCGCGATCAACGCCATCCCCTACCTCGGCGACGCCAAGCCCGGCCTGCTGTCCGCGCTCGACCTGCCGCTGATCCCCGGCCGGGGCACCATCCGGTCATGAGGCTGCTGCTGACCGGCGGGTTCGGGAACATCGGCTCGCACGTGCTGGCCGAGCTGCGGCGACGAGGTCACCGGGTCCGGGTCCTGTCCCTCGACACCCCGGAGGACAGGCGCCGGGCCCGCGGCGTCGGCGGCGTCGACGTGATGTGGGGCGACATCCGGGACCCGGCGACGGTGGCGTCCGCGGTGGACGGGGCCGAAGCGGTGCTGCACCTGGCGGCGGTGATCCCGCCCGGGAGCGAGGACGACCCGGAGTACGCCCGCCAGGTCAACGTGGACGGCACCCGCACCGTGATCCGGGCGTGCACGGCGCAGGCACGACCGCCGAAGTTGTTGTTCGCGTCCACGTTCGACGTGCACGGCCACACCCTGCACCGTGATCCGCCGCGTCGGGTCGACGATCCGACCGTCCCGACAGACGCCTACACCGCGCACAAGATCGCCGGCGAGGAGATGGTTCGGGCGTCGGGCCTCGACTGGTTCATTCCGCGTTTCGCGGACGTCCCGATCATCGGCATCCGTCCGGCGGAACCGATCATGTTCGAGATCGGTCTGGACAACCGGATCGAGGTCCTGCATCCCGCCGACGCGGCGGTCGCCCTCGCGAACGCGCTGGACACGCCCCAGGTGTGGGGTCGGGTCCTGTTCCTCGGCGGGGGACCGACCTGCCAGCTCACCTATCGCGAGTACCTGACCCGGATGCTGGGCGCGATGAGCCTGGACATGCTGCCGGACAACGCGTTCAGCGGCAAGCCGTACGCGACGGACTGGCTGGACACCGCGGAGAGCCAGCGGCTGCTGGCCTACCAGTCGCGCGCTGTCGACGACATCGTCGCCGACATCGCGGCGACGCTGGGGTGGCGCCGCTACCTCACGCCGCTGGCCAGGCCGCTCGCCAGGAGGGCCATGCTGCGACTGAGCCCGTACGCGAGCGCGGCGGGCGTCACCGGCGGCGCAGGGGCAACTCAACGCCAGACGTAGCGCACCTGCGGCCTGCCCGCGCGGCCGTACTCGGAGCGCCGGTCCACCAGGCCGTCCTCCGCCAGCCGCTCGAGGTAACGCCAGGCGGTCACCCGGGAGACCCCCGCCGCGGCCGCCGCCTGGGAGGCGCTCAGCCCCGTGACCGACTCCCGCACGGCCGAGGAGATCTGCTCCAGCGTCTGCGGTGCAACACCTTTCGGTGTGGACGCCCGCTCGTCGAAGCTCCGCAGGACGGCCATCGCGCGGTCCACGTCCCGCTGGCTGACGGCCTTCTCGCCGCTGGGCAGGGCACGCCGGAACTCGAGGTATCGCTCGAGCTTGTCCCGGAACGCGGCGAAGGTGAACGGCTTGAGCAGGTACAGGGCCACGCCCTGCGCCACGGCCGCGCGCACCATCGACAGGTCGCGGGCCGAGGTGATCGCGATGATGTCGGGGGTGGGCCGCAGCCTGCCGAGCGCGGCCGCGACGTCGAGTCCGCTGCCGTCGGGCAGCCCGAGGTCGAGCAGGATCAGGTCGATCGGCTCGTCGGTGGCGTTCGCGACGGCGACGGTGCGCATCGCGGCGGCGCCGGTGTGCACCACGGAGTGCACGGTGAAGCCGGGCACCCGGCCGACGTAGGCGCGGTGCGCCTCCGCGATGAGCGGCTCGTCCTCGACGACCAGCACCCGGATCACGCGGCACCTCCCGCGGGGATGTGGACGAGAACCACCGAACCGTAGGACATCTCGGTGTCGATGCTGCCGTGATGCCGGGTGACCACCTGCATCACCAGCGCCAGGCCGAGGCCCTGGTGGTCCGACTTCGTCGAGTAGCCGCGCGCGGTGGCCCGCTCGAGTGCCTCCGGTGACATTCCCGGCCCGCTGTCCGCGACCCGGACGTCGAGTCCGCCGTCGTCGGAGCGCACGGTCACCTCCACCCACGGCCGCTCGTCGGCGGTGTCGGGGCCGGCCGCGTCGATGGCGTTGTCGACGAGATTGCCGACGAGCGTGACCAGTTCGCGTGCCGTGAGGGGGTCCGCGGTGGCGAGGGCGCTGTCGTCGGTGACGGTGAGGTCGATCCCTCGTTCGGCGGCCTGGTTGACCTTCCCGAGCAGCAGGGCGGCCAACGCGGGTTCCTGGAGCGAGGTGGTCAACCGGTCGACCAGGTGCTGCGAGAAGGCGAGCTCCGCGGTCGCGAAGGAGACCGCCTCCTCGGTGTGGCCGAGTTCGACCATGGTGATCACGGTGTGCAGTCGGTTCGCCGACTCGTGCGACTGCGCCCGGAGGGAATCGGTGAACTGTCGCATCGAGTCCAGCTCTCCCGTGACGTTTCGCAGTTCGGTGTGATCGCGCAGGGTTGTCACCACGGCGATCTCGCGGCCCTCGAAGAGCACGGGGTCCTGGTTCACCAGCAGAACGCGGTCGCCCGTCAGGTGCACCTCGTCCTTCACCGGTCGCGGCCCGAGCGCGCGCAGCGACTCCGGCAACCGATCGCGGGTGACGGGTCCGTCCGGCAGCGTGAGCAGCCGACGGGCCTCGTCGTTGACCACCTCGGCGGTGTCCGAGCCGGAGCGGAACACCAGCAGGCCCTCGCCGATCGAGTGCAGCACCGCATCGTGGTGCTCGTAGAGGGTGCGCAGCTCGTCCGGGCCGAGTCCGAGGGTCTGTCGGCGCAACCGTCGGCTCAACAACAGCGCGCCCAGGCTGGCGAGCGCGAGGGCGCCCGCGGTCACCGCGAGGACCGCGGGCAGCCCCCGCAGGAACTGGTCGAGGATCCGCTCCCTGGTCACCCCGGCCGCCACCAGCCCGACCACCCTTCCGTCGGCGTACACGGGTGCCACCGCCCGGATCGACGGGCCGAGCGAGCCGGTGTAGGTCTCGGTGAAGGTCTCACCGGCCAGCGCGCGGTCGATGCTGCCGCTGAACGGCTGCCCGATCAGTGCGGGATTGGTGTGGGTGTACCGGGTCCGGTCCGGCGCCATCACGACGATGAAGTCGGTACCGGTGGCCTCCCGGATTCGCTCGGTCTGCGGCTGCAGCGCCGCACTGGGGTCGGGGGAGACCAGCGCCGCCGCCGTCGAATCGGCCCCGGCGAAGGTTTCGGCGACCGCGACGACCTCCCGTTCGGTGGCCGCGTCGGCGTCGCGCCGCTCGTCGAGAACCGTCAGTACGCTGCCGGCCAGTACGACCGCAGCCAGCACCAGCAGCTGCAGCACCAACACCTGGCGCGCGAGACTCGGCCGCCGTGGAGACCTGTTCACCCGTGAAGTCCTCTCGTGAACGAAATGCACGCAAACGTGACTGTCGTCCGATTGCGTTTAACCATTCTTCCCGAGGCGAAGTGATGCGGGTCACTTCCGAGAGCGGCAGTCAAGAGGACCAGAGATGACCAACGACACCGAGCGGGACGCTACCCCCGCGCAGCCGGCGGCGCGCAAGCGAGACCGTACCCACTGGCTGTACCTGGGGGTGATCGCGGCGGTGGTCGCCGGCGTGCTCGTCGGCTGGCTCGCGCCCGAGGCGGGCAAGGCCCTCGGGGTGCTGGGCACCCTGTTCATCAGCCTGATCAAGATGATGATCAGCCCGGTCATCTTCTGCACGATCGTGCTGGGCATCGGGTCGGTGAAGGCCGCCGCGAGCGTCGGCAAGGTCGGCGGGCTCGCGCTCGCCTACTTCGTCGGCATGTCCACGGTTGCCCTGGGCATCGGGCTGGTCGTGGGCAACCTGCTCGACCCGGGCACCGGCCTGCACCTGAGCGAGGCGACGTCCGCGGCGGGTGCGGATCTCGCGGAGAAGGCGCACGGCGCGGGCGGCGCGATGGACTTCATCGCGGGGATAGTCCCGACGTCGCTGCTGTCCTCGCTCACCGTCGGCAGCGTCCTGCAGACCCTGTTCGTGGCGCTGCTGGTCGGGTTCGGGTTGCAGGCGATGGGCAAGCAGGGCGAACCGATCCTGCGCGGCGTCGGGCATGTGCAGAAGCTGGTGTTCCGGATCCTGTCGATGATCCTGTGGCTCGCGCCCATCGGCGCCTTCGGGGCCATCGCGAACGTGGTCGGCCAGACCGGTCTCGGCGCCGTGACCGCGCTCGGCACCCTGATGCTCGGCTTCTACGTCACCTGCGCGATCTTCGTGTTCGTCGTGCTCGGCCTGATCCTGCGCGTGGTGTCCGGGTTCTCGATCTTCAAGCTGGTCCGCTACCTGGCGCGGGAGTACCTGCTGATCTTCGCCACCTCCTCCTCGGAGTCGGCCCTGCCGCGGCTGATCGCCAAGATGGAGCACGTCGGGGTGCAGCGCGCCACCGTCGGCATCGTGGTGCCCACCGGGTACTCCTTCAATCTCGACGGCACCGCCATCTACCTGACGATGGCCTCGATCTTCATCGCCGACGCCATGGGCCAGCCGCTCTCGATCCCCGAGCAGCTTTCCCTGCTGGCGTTCATGATGATCGCGTCGAAGGGTGCGGCGGGCGTGAGCGGCGCCGGCCTGGCCACCCTCGCGGGCGGACTGCAGAGTCACCGGCCGGAGCTGCTCGACGGCGTCGGGCTGATCGTCGGCATCGACCGGTTCATGTCCGAGGCCCGCGCGGTCACCAACTTCTCCGGAAATGCGGTGGCCACCCTGCTGATCGGGACCTGGACGCGCACGGTGGACGCGTCGAGGGTGCGGTCCGTGCTCGACGGGAAGCTGCCGTTCGACGAGTCGACGATGGTGGACGATCACCTGCCCGAGGACGACCGTCCCGAGTCGTCCGTCCCGGTCGGTGGTCCGGAAAAGTCCGGCGCCGCATCGGTTCCCGTACCGTTGGCCTCATGACGAACCCCCAGATCCAGGACATTTCGATCAACACCCTCGACGGTGCACCCACCTCGCTGGCGGCCTTCGACGGCCGCGCGGTACTGCTGGTCAACGTCGCCTCCAAGTGCGGTCTCACCCCGCAGTACACGGCGCTCGAGCAGCTGGCGAAGGACTACGCGGACCGCGGCCTGACCGTGGTCGGCGTGCCGTGCAACCAGTTCATGGGGCAGGAGCCGGGCACGCCCGAGGAGATCGCGAACTTCTGCTCGACCACCTACGGGGTCAGCTTCCCGCTGCTGGAGAAGATCGAGGTCAACGGCGAGGGCCGGCACCCGCTCTACTCGGAACTGACCAAGCACGCCGACGCCGACGGCGCCGCGGGCGACATCCAGTGGAACTTCGAGAAGTTCCTCATCGCGCCCGACGGCACGGTGGCGAACCGCTTCCGGCCGACGACCGTGCCGGACGCCCCGGAGGTCGTCGCGGCCATCGAGGCCGCGCTCCCCAGGTAACGGCGAACGGTGCGGTCACGGCGCGAGCACGTGACCGCAC
>NZ_JBHZAH010000053.1:0-31976 GCF_042754225.1 Rhodococcus sp. NPDC059234 | reverse complement strand
CACCCGAACAGCCCGGCGAGCACCTCGATGCGCGCGCGCTCGTTGGCGGTGTCGAGACGCTGCCCGCGGGTGAGCACGCACATCCCGTGCAGTGCGCTCCAGAACACCTCCGCCCTGGTCCCGGCGTCGCCGGTCGACCCGGTTCCGATCGCCGCCACCAGTGTCGCGAACCCCTCGCGCAGCTCCGGGGGGGTCGACTCGTGTGCGAAGCGCACGCCCAGTCGCATCGAGAACATGGCCTCGTACGTCGCGGGATTGTCCGCCGCGAAGGCCAGGTAGGCGTGGATGAACGCGTACAGCCGGCGGGACTCGTCGACGTCCCGCACCGCGTCGCGCATCACCCGGGTGAAGTCCCGGAACCCCTCAAGCGCGACCGCGTTGACGATTCCGTCCCTGCCCTCGGGGAAGTGCCCGTAGAGCACGGGCGGGCTGTACTCGATCTCGTCGGCGAGTCGCCGCGTCGTCACCGCGGGCCACCCCTCGTCCTCGGCGATGCTGCGCGCGCACTCGATGATCCTGCGCTCGCGATCCTGCTTCTCCCGCGCCTTGCGCTCTGAAACACCCACGACCAGATTCTATCACTGGTAGATTTCAAATCATCGATCGTCTATCGTTGTTAGAACTTCTACGAGTGAAAGGCACATCGGATGCTGAACTGGATCGGACTCGTCATCAGCTGGATCGGGGCGCTCGGGATCATCGGGATCGGTGTGGCCTATCTGACGAAGAACGCGAAGAACGCCGCAGGATTCGGGCTGCCTACCAGCCCCGCGCCCGATGCCCGCGGGTGGTGGCAGGTGAAGGGGATCCGCGACGTCACCTGCGGCCTGCTGGTGATCGCCTTCACCTTCGCCGGCCGCGACCAGTTGCCGCTGCTGATGCTGGTGCTCGCCGTCATCCCGCTCGGAGACATGGGCATCGTGCTGGCCAACGGCGGCGACCGGAGAGCGGCGTTCGCGATCCACGGGGCGACCGCAGGGGCGATGATCCTGGCCGCCGGACTGCTGGCCGCCTGAGGCGACCGCGACACACGAGGAGATCGGCATGAGCGACAACACGATCGGCGGCGACGTCCCGCTTCGGGCGCGCGCGAATCGGGACGAGGTGCTCGGCAACGACCGGGCGTCGATGCGGCTGCTGTTCGACGCGTCCGACACCGGCGACGCGCTCAGCTCGCTCGAGGTGCGCCTCGAGGTGGGCGTCGACGGTGCCACCCCGCATTTCCACACGCGTTCGTCGGAGTTGTTCCATGTGCTCGAGGGCGAGCTCCGGGTCATGGCAGGCGACGAGATCCGCACCGTGCCCGCCGGGGGATCCCTGGTGGTGCCCAAGCTGATGCCGCACGCCTTCGGTGCGACGGCAGATTCCGCGGCGCGGGTGTTGATCGTGCTGACCCCCGGTGTGCAACGGTTCGAGTACTTCCGGTTGCTGGCCCGGATCCAGGCAGGTGACGCGACGCTGGCGGAACTGGCGCCGGCGCAGGACGAATACGACAACCACTTCGTCGATGCGCCGCACTGGTGGCGGGACCGCAACGGGGTCCGTGACCAGGGGTAGCCGACGGCCCGGGTGCGCGGGGCGGTCCGCACCGAGCGCTCATCCGGATGTCAGTGGCCGTACACCTTGGGGTGCCAGGCTTGGCGGCATGGCCGGAGAGCTGATCGTGTCGGTGTCGGGGATCAGGGACGAGACCAGGGAGCGGGTCGCGGAGTTCGCGGCCGACCTGGACGGTCGCGGTGTGCCGCTCTCGCTGCTGGTCGCGCCGAGGCTCAAGGACAAGTACCGCCTGGTCCGCGACGAGCCGACGCAGGAGTGGCTGCGGTCGCGGCAGGCCGGTGGTGACGCCGTGGTGCTGCACGGCTACGACCAGGCCGCCACCAAGAAGCGGCGCGCAGAGTTCGCCGCGCTGCCCGCGCACGAGGCCACTCTGCGACTCCTCGCCGCCGACCGGGTGATGGAGGAGACGGGGCTGCGGACCCGGCTGTTCGCGGCGCCGCGGTGGCAGGCCTCGTCCGGCGCGGTGTCCGCGCTGCCGCGTACCGGCTTCCGGCTCCTCGCCGGTGCGACCGGCGTCCACGACCTCGAACGCGGCACCGTCACCCGGGGCCGGGTCCTCGGCATCGGCGAGGGCCACCGGGCCGAACCGTGGTGGTGCCGGGCGCTGGTGCTCGGTGCGGGCCGCACCGCCCGTCGCGGGGGCCTGGTCCGCCTCGCCATCTCCGCCAAGCAACTCGCGCAGCCGGGACCCCGGCAGGCCCTCCTCGACGCCGTCGACCTGTCGTTGCACCACGGTGCTCGACCCACCGTCTACCGCTGGGACCGGCGCCTCGGGCAGGCCGTTGCCTGACCCGACGAACTGTGCGCTCGTCACCCCGGCAGGGGTGCGTTGCGCACCGGCGCGTCAGCGCACTTCGATCGAGTTCTCCTCGGGCAGCACCCGGAACTCGGTGCCCTCGGCCGCCATGTCGGTGTAGCGGCCGTAGAAGATGCCGGTCGCCTGGTCGGCGAGGATCGCCTGGTGGATCGGCACCGCGACCCGCGGCGCGACGGCCCGCAGGTAGTCGATCGCCTCCGAGATCTTCAGCCACGGCGCCGCCGACGGCAGCGCCAGCACCCCGACCTGCTGCTCGGGCACGAACAGCGAATCGCCCGGGTGCATCAGCTGGGCCGGCTCGTCGGCGGTGCCGAGCAGGTAGGCGGTGTTGTCGATCACCGGGATGTCGGGATGGATCACCGCGTGCGTGCCGCCGGTCCCGGTCACCCGCAGGTCGCCGATGTCGAACTCGTCGCCCGCGTGCACCGCCTTCCAGTCGCCGCCGAACAGAGCGGCGGTCTGCGGGTCGGCGTACAGCGCGGCGCCGGGATTGGCCTCCACCAGGGCGGGCAGCCGCGCGGTGTCGGCGTGATCGGGATGCTGGTGGGTGATCAGAATGGCGTCCAATCCGGTGATGCCCTCGAAGCCGTGCGAGAAGCTGCCGGGGTCGAACAGAACCGTCGAACCGTTGATCTCGGCGAGCAGGCAGGAGTGGCCGAAATGGGTCAGTCGCATGCGGTCGAGTATGCGCCGGTAAACTGCCAGTTGCCCGGCGGGATTCTCCCGGGCGATACCGGAGCACCAAGCGAGGAGCAGCACGTGGCCCGTGTCGTAGTCGAAGTCATGCCCAAGGCCGAGATTCTCGATCCCCAGGGGCAGGCCATCGTCGGGGCGCTGTCCCGGCTGGGCTTCGCCGGCGTGTCCGACGTTCGCCAGGGGAAGCGATTCGAGCTCGAGATCGACGGCAGCGTCGAGGACGCCGAGCTGGAGAAGATCGCCGAAGGGCTGCTCGCGAACACCGTGATCGAGGACTGGACCGTGAGGCGCGTCGACGCATGAGCGCTCGCATCGGAGTCATCACCTTCCCCGGCACCCTCGACGACGTCGACGCCGCGCGCGCGGTGACCCTGGCGGGCGGCGAGGCCGTCAGCCTGTGGCACGGCGACGCCGACCTCAAGGGCGTGGACGGGGTCATCGTCCCCGGCGGCTTCTCCTACGGCGACTACCTGCGCTGCGGCGCGATCGCCCGGTTCGCCCCCGTGATGGGCAAGGTCGTCGAGGCCGCCAAGGGCGGCATGCCGGTCCTCGGCATCTGCAACGGCTTTCAGGTGCTCTGCGAGGCCGGGCTGCTGCCCGGCGCGCTGACCCGCAACGAGGGCCTGCACTTCATCTGCCGTGACCAGTGGCTGAAGGTCGAGTCCACGTCCACCGCGTGGACGGCCCGCTACGAGGCCGGCGCCGAGATCCTGATCCCGCTCAAGTCCGGCGAGGGTCGCTACCAGGCCTCCGAGCGGGTGCTCGACGAGCTCGAGGGGGAGGGCCGCGTGGCCTTCCGTTACGCCGGCGACAACCCCAACGGCTCGCAGCGGTCCATCGCGGGCATCGCCTCCGCGAACGGTCGCGTCGTCGGGCTGATGCCGCACCCCGAGCACGCGACCGAGTCGCTGACCGGACCGAGCGACGACGGCCTCGGCATGTTCTACTCCGCGCTCGACGCCGTCCTCACCGCCTGAGGGATCACGCGTTGATTCGCCGCGAGGGCGGACCGGGTTTTCCGGTCCGCCCTTTTGCTACGGTCCGCCGATGATCTCGACGATCGTGTGGGGCACGGGGAATATCGGGCGCGCGGCCATCCGCGCGGTCGACGCGCACCCGGGTCTGGAGCTGACCGCGGTGCTCGTGCACGGGCCCGAGATGGTCGGCCGCGACGCGGGTGAACTCGGTGGCCTGGAACGGACTCTCGGGGTCGTCGCCACCGACGACGCCGCCGCGGTGCTCGGCGCCCGACCCCGCGCCGTGGTGTACGCCGCGTCCGGCAACACCCGCTCGGCAGGCGCGCTGGCCGACGTCTGCGCGGCCCTGCGCGCGGGCGCGGTCGTCGTGACCGAGCCGATCCATCCGCTCTACGACAGCCGCGACGACCGGCACGAGGTGCGCGCGCCGATTCGCGAAGCGATCGCGGCGGGCGGCGGCTCGCTGTTCGTCGCCTCCGCCGACCCGGACTGGGCCAGCGGGGTGTTGCCGCTGCTGCTCGGTGGTCTCGGCACCACCGTCGACGTGATCCGCTGCCAGGAGATCGTCGACTACTCCGGCTACTCGGAACCCGGGTCGGTGCGCCGCCTCGTCGGCATGGGCGAGCCTCTCGACTACCTGCCGCCGCTGCTGGCGCCGCGGATGCCGACCACGGTGTGGGGCGGTCAGGTGCGGATGCTGGCGCGTGCGCTCGGTGTCGAACTCGACGAGATCCGCGAGACCGTCTCGCGGCGCCCACTCGAGGTCACCGTCGAGACCGACGCCATGGGGAAGTTCGAGGCAGGCGGGCAGGGCGCGTTGCGGTTCGAGGTGCAGGGCATCGTCGGCGGGCAGCCGCGCATCGTGATCGAGCACGTCAATCGGATCGACCCGACCTGCGCACCGGATTGGCCGAACCTGCCGGAGGACGCCGCGAGCGCCTACCGGATCGTCGTCGAGGGCGACTCCCGGCTCGAGACGACAGTCCGTTCGGTGGTGGGCCGTGGCGACCCGGCGGCGGGCGGCGCGCGGGCGGCAGTCGGCAGGCTCGTCGACGCCATCGTCTGGCTGGTGGGCAAGGACCCGGGACTCTACGACGCACTCGACGTCCCGCTCCGGCCTGCCGCGCGCGTGGCTGACCCCGTCACCGCCTGAGTGGTCCGATTCCACCACGAGAACGTATTTCAGTTCGGTACCGTCCGATCCATGATTTCCGTGGCCGTCTGGGGCACTGGCAACGTCGGGCGTGCGGCCATTCGCGCCGTCGACGCGCACCCTGAGCTCGAGCTCGTGAACGTGCTGGTGCACAACCCGGAGAAGGTCGGCCGCGATGCGGGTGAGCTGGGTGGCCTCGACCGCGATCTGGGGGTCGCGGCGACCGACGACATCGAGGCGGTGCTCGGGGCCGGACCCGGCGCGGTGGTGTACGCGGCCTCCGGCGACATCCGGCCCGACGACGCCCTTGCCGACATCTGCCGGGCCATTCGCGCCGGCGCCGTCGTCGTCAGCCCCGCGCTGTACCCGCTCTACGACCACGCCAACGCCCCGGCGGAACTGCGGGAGCCCGTGCTCGCCGCGATCGCCGCGGGCGGCGGCTCGCTGTTCGCCTCCGGCGTCGACCCCGGTTGGGGCAACGACGTGCTGCCCCTTCTGCTCAGCGGGCTCGGCAGCACCGTCGACGTGATCCGCTGCCAGGAGATCTTCGACTACTCCACCTACGACCAGCCGGACTCGGTCCGGTACCTGGTCGGCATGGGTCAGCCGATGGACTACCTGCCGCCGATGATCGCGCCGTCGATCCCGACCATGGTGTGGGGCGGTCAGGTGCGCATGATGGCGCGGGCGCTCGGTGTCGACCTCGACGAGATCCGCGAGACCCTGGATCGGCGGGCGCTCGACACCACCGTCAGCACCGCGACGATGGGCGAGTTCGAGGCGGGCACCCAGGGTGCGGTGCGGTTCGAGGTGCAGGGCATCGTCGACGGGCAGCCGCGCATCGTCATCGAGCACGTCACCCGCATCCACTCGACCTGCGCGACGGACTGGCCGATGCCGCCGGACGGCGACGGGGCCCACCGGGTGATCATCGAGGGACGTCCGCGCATCGAGGTCACCGTCGAATGCACCGACGAGGGCGGCAGCCGGTCCGCGGGCGGCAACGCCACCGCGGTCGGCCGCCTCGTCAGTGCCATCGACTGGCTGGTCGACGCGGAGCCCGGACTGTACGACGCGCTCGACGTCCCGCTGCGCCCCGCCGTGGGCAGATTGGGACGATCAGCCGTGGACGAACCAGCACACTCGTAGTCACGAAAGGACCACATCATGCTCATCGACATTCCCGGGGACAAGGATCCGATCGGGTACGTGTGGGGCGAGATGGTCCCAGGCATCGGGGTCCCGGCCTCCCGGTTCTCGCTGTCCGTGTACGAACACTCGACCATCGACCTGCGCGCCTTCGAGGCCGCCCGGCTGAGGATCGCACAGATCAACGGCTGCATCGTCTGCCAGGACTGGCGCACCGAACGGGACGGAGAGAAGGTCGAGGACGGCTTCGACGTTGCGGTCGAGAACTGGCGCACCACGGATGTTTTCGACGACCGCACCCGAATCGCTGCCGAGTACGCGGAGCGCTACGCGCTCGACCACCACGGCCTCGACGACGAGTTCTGGACCCGGATGTTCGCACAGTTCACCCAGGCCGAGGTGGTCGAACTGTCGATGAGCATCGGGGCGTGGCTGGCGTTCGGCCGGCTCAACCACGTGCTCGGCCTGGACACCGTCTGCGCGCTCCCGATCCCGGAGTGAGCGCTCAGCCCTCCACCAGGTCGGGGCTGTCGGCGACGGCGGCGAGCAGCGGGCCGGCGATCAGCCCGTAGATCAGGGCCAGGAACACGGTGTGGGTGAGGCAGAACAGCAGGAAGTTCGCGACCGACGCCCGGGAGTCGAAGTGCTCGCGCACCTTGGTCCACATCCGGCGCGGCGAGCGCACGTCCCAGCTGTTCAGGCGCAGGTACCGGCCCAGGTAGATGCCCACCGACACCAACGCGATGATCACCACGGGGATCGCGCGCACCGGTGCGGAGCGCAGCGCTGCGTTCGAGTCGCCGAACAGTGCGAGGGTGAAGGTGATCTGGGCGGCCAGCACCCCGAGCACGGTGTTCACCACCCCGGACATCGCGAACGTGAGCACCGCGATGATGTCGTACCAGAGCGGGACGTCCTCGTCGTCGCGGCGGTGGTTCTGGTTGAGCTCGGTGATCAGGTAGCCGGAGTTGGGCAGCGCGAGCAGCCACACCGCGAATCCGACTGCGCCGACCACGATCCCGAGGGCGCGGGAGGTGAGCCCGACGGTCACCACCAGCACCGCCGTGACCGCCAGGAAGAGCGCCAGCGGCAGCACCGACAGCCAGAAGTTCTTCACCATCGGCCGGTACACGGGCACCCGGTAGACCCACGCGCGCAGGTAGATCAGCAGCAGGGCGTAGGCGTTGAGTCCGACGGCGAACATGACCAGCGGTCCGAGCGACATGGCCCGAACCTATCGCGTGGGCGTCCGGGCCGTGATCACGCCGGCTGGGCGGGCAGGTCCTCGAAGAAGTCGGCGCTCGGCGCGAAGAAGGCCGACCCGGTCACCGGGACCGAGAAGTCCAGCAGGCGGTCGTAGTTGCCGCGGGGGCTACCGACGAACATGTTCTCGAGCATGCGTTCGGTGATGTCCGGGGTGTGGCAGTAGCCGATGAAGTAGGTGCCCATCTCCCCGTTGCCCACCCTGCCGTACGGCATGTTCGCACGCAGGATCTCGAGCGACCTGCCGTCCTCGTCCTTGATCGCGTTGAGGGCGACGTGCGAGTTGGCGGGCTTGACGTCGTCGCTCATCTCGATGTCCTCGAGCTTGGTGCGCCCGATGACCCGTTCCTGCTCGGGGACCGGCAGTGCCTCCCACGCCGTCATGTCGTGGACGTACCGCTGCACGTGCACGTACGAGCCGCCGGCGAAGGCGGGATCCTCCGCGCCCACCGTCACGGCGGCGACGGCCTTTGCGCCGGAGGGGTTCTCGGTGCCGTCGACGAATCCGATCAGATCGCGGTTCTCGAAGTACTGGAAGCCGTGCACCTCGTCGACGACGGTGGCCGCCCCCGCGAGGCGTTTCGTGATCTGGTGCGCCAGTTCGAAACACGCGTCCGTGCTCATCGCGCGAATGTGGAAGAGCAGGTCGCCCGGCGTGGACGGGGCCTGGTGCTTGGCGCCGCGCAGCGGCGGGAACGGGTGCAACTGCGCCGGGCGCGGCCCGGCGAACAGTCGGTCCCAGGCCACGGAACCGATGCCGACGATCAGCTCCAGGCCCGCGCCGGGCACCCGCAGCCCGACCGACCGTCGCAGGCCCGCGGCGTCCGCGAGCAGCGATCGGGTGACCGCCTCGCCCCCGGCGTCGACGGTCGCGACGAGGAAGATCGCCGCGGGGGAGAGGGGGCTCACGACCGTCTGTGACTCGGGAGTCGTTGCTGGTCGGGCTGATTCGGTCATGCTGAGTCCCGTTCGTCGGCATCGGAGATCGGTGATCTTGTTCGCTACGAACGCTAGCGGACGGACCCGACACCGCCGCGGGGCCGCGGCGCTGTCGGCAAGAACTTGTCGGGGTCGGGCGATAGCGTGCGGCCATGACACTGACTCTGGGAATGATCACATTCGACAGCGCCGAGCCCGGGCCCCTGGCCGCGTGGTGGGCCGAACAGACCGGCGGCGCCATCGAGGTCGAGAACGAGGGCTGGTTCTTCATGGTGGGGGTGCCCGGTGCCCCGTTCAAGCTGGCCTTCCAGAAGGTGCCGGATCCCACGCCGGGCAAGAACCGCGTGCACCTGGACCTGTCGGCCCCGGACCTCGACGCCGAGGTCGCGCGCTTGGTCGCCGCGGGCGCGAGCGAGTACGAGCGGCACGACATGGACGGTTTTCGCTGGGTGACGTTGACCGACCCGGACGGCAACCGGTTCTGCGTGTCGGGCACCCCGCACTGAGCTGACCGGGGCGGCGCTCCGTGCCGGGGCGCGGTCATAGGATCGGTGCATGCCTTCGCTGACCGACGCCACCGCAACCGGGCTCTGCTCCTTCGTCGACGCGTCACCGTCGCCGTTCCACGTGTGCGAGACGGTCGCGGTCGAACTGGCGGCCGCGGGGTTCGTGCGGCTGCGCGAGACCCAGGGGTGGCCCGCGGCGCCGGGCCGCTACTTCCTGGTGCGTGGCGGGTCCCTGGTCGCGTGGAGCACGGAGGGGTCGGGGCACGAGGCGGCGCCGTTCCGGATCGTCGGCGGGCACACCGACAGTCCGAACCTGCGGGTCAAGCAGCATCCGGACCTCGAGTCCGCCGGCTGGCAGCTGGTGGGCCTCGAGCCGTACGGAGGCGCCTGGCTGAACTCGTGGCTCGACCGCGACCTCGGCATCTCCGGCCGGCTGAGTGTGCGCGACGGGAATGGTCTGCTGCAGAAGCTGATTCGAGTCGACCGTCCCATTCTGCGGGTGCCGCAGCTGGCGATCCACCTGTCCGAGGACCGCAAGGGGGTCCAGCTCGACCCGCAGCGGCACGTCAACGCGATCTGGGGCCTGGGCAACTCGCCGCGCAGCTTCCTCGGCTTCCTGGCCGAGGAGGTGGGCGTCGACCCGGGCGCGGTGCTGGGCTGGGAGTTGATGACGCACGACCTGGCGCCGAGCGCGGTGGTCGGTCTGCGCGACGAACTGGTCAGCGCGCCGCGGCTCGACAACCAGGGCACCTGCTACGCGGGTTCGCGGGCGTTGCTCGCCGCCGTCGAGGAGCCCGGCGACGCGATCCCGGTCCTGGCGCTGTTCGACCACGAGGAGGTCGGGTCGATGTCCGACCGGGGCGCCTTCTCGGACCTGCTCAACTCGGTGCTCGAACGGATCGTGCTGGCGCGCGGCGGCGGTCGCGAGGACTTCCTGCGGGCCATGGCCGGGTCGGTCTGCGCGTCCGGGGACATGGCGCACGCCACGCACCCGAACTACCCGGACCGGCACGAACCCTCCCACCGGATCGAGCTCGGCGGCGGACCGGTGCTCAAGGTGAACCAGAACCTGCGTTACGCCACCGACGCAGCCGGTGCCGGCGCCTTCGCGCTCGCCTGCGACCGTGCGGGGGTGCCACTGCAGCGCTACGTGCACCGCGCGGACCTGCCGTGCGGGTCCACCATCGGCCCGATCACCGCGTCGCGGACGGGGTTGTCCACCGTCGACGTCGGCGCCGCGCAGTTGGCGATGCACTCGGCGCGGGAGCTGATGGGGGCCGCGGACGTCCCCGCCTACGCCGACGCGCTCGCGGCGTTCCTCACACCCGCCGACTGACCCGCCCCGCCGCTGGTTGTCGGCCGAATGGCGGATTGTTCCAAGCCGCCGAGCGGTATCGCCAAGAGGTCTGGGCAATCCGGACATTGATAACAATTGTCCCACCAGTCACGGCTGTAACGGGTTCCGCGTGATTGGCTGTGGCCCGGGGGAGCGGCCTCGTGTGCCGCGCAGCCCTCGGCTCGACATCGGCCCCGGGGAAAGGAACATGCCTGTGCTCTCGACGAAGCGATCGTGGTCCGCGATTCTGTCTGCGACGGTGGTGGCGGCCGCGCTCTCCACGACGATGGCCTCGCCCGCCTCGGCGGCTGGCGGACCGTGCGGGCAGGACGGCTCGGGCAGTTCGGGCAGCGCGACCGGCTCGATCGGGAAGGCGCTGCCGTGGATCACCGGCGCGCCCGACGGCGCCCTGCCGCGGCTCTCGGGCAACACCAAGGCGATCGAGATGGTCACCGGGCCGGGCAGCCCGAACAAGACCATCGAGCGGTTCAGCGTCTCGGGCACCGATCTGGGGATCATGTGGGACAACGGGCGTCCCGGTGCCGAGCACGGCGTCATGGTGGCGTTCGGCGACACCGTCGGCGTCTGCGGTGTGGACGACGACGACTGGCGCAGCAACGTGCTGTTCCGCAGTTCCGACACCAAGCTCGACGACGGTATGCGGATCGACACTTCGCCGCTGGACCGCCCGAACCACTCGAAGGAGATCATCCCGGGCTTCGCGATTCCCGGTGAGTTCACGACCATCCCGACCGCGGGCATCGCGGTCGGCGGGGTGCAGTACGTGCGCTTCATGTCCGTGCGCAGCTGGGACACCCCCGGCGAGTGGACCGTCAACTACTCGGCCATCGCGGTGTCGCACGACAACGGCGAGAACTGGGTTGCGGATCCGACGACGATCCGCGCCAACATCGACCTCCCCGCCATCCCGGGCATCACCGCCATTCCCGCGGTGGCGCCCGGCAACAGCGACTTCCAGCAGAGCGCGTTCGTCGACGGCAAGGACGGATTCGTCTACGAGTACGGCACCAAGTCCGGCCGCAGCGGCGGGGCGCGCCTGGCGCGGGTGCCGTCCGCGCAGATCCTGGACCTCAACGCGTACCGCTACTGGGACGGCGCGGCCTGGGTCCCCGAGATCGCGCACGCGGTGCCGGTACTCAAGGCGCCGATCAGCGAGCTGTCCGTGCAGTGGAACGACTACCTCGGCAAGTACGTCGCGATGTCGACGGACACGTCGGGCCTGGTGATCCGGCAGGCCGACAGGCTGGAAGGACCGTGGTCGGGCAAGCAGATCGTCGTCAGCGCCGCGCTGCTGCCGGGTCTCTACGGCGGGTTCATGCACCCGTGGACGAGCGGGCAGTACCTCGAGTACGCCATCACCACCTGGGACCGCTACAACGTCATCTACATGCGCACCGACATGAGCGGGCTGAAGATGGCGGCGACGGACCCGGTCGACCGCCCGGACCCGGCCGCGACGGGCCAGGCGAAGCTGCTCGGCGTCGATGTTCCCGAGGGCGGCGAAATCATCGACGGATAGCGCCGACAGCGCACCCGGTTCGGTCGATGTGTGGCCGAACCGGGTGCGCTGTCGGTGTGACCTCGCCTGCCCCGCCCTGCCCGTGCGGCCGGACGTCGGTCCGCCCGGCTAGACTTTGCGCTGGCAGCGCCCCACCCGGTCTGCCGATCAGACTCCCCAGGGAAGGGACCCCGTTTCCAGTGTCCTCGCAGGTCGATACCGTCACCAACGCCGCCGCGACCCCGGACGTCGCCCAGCCCTTCAAGGAACTGGGTCTCAAGGACGACGAGTACGCCCGCATCCGGGAGATCCTCGGCCGCCGCCCCACCGACGCCGAGCTGGCCATGTACTCGGTCATGTGGAGCGAGCACTGCTCCTACAAGTCCTCCAAGGTCCACCTGAAGTACTTCGGCGAGACCACCACCGACGAGATGCGTTCGTCGATGCTCGCGGGCATCGGCGAGAACGCCGGCGTCGTCGACATCGGCGACGGCTGGGCGGTGACCTTCAAGGTCGAGTCGCACAACCACCCGTCGTACGTCGAGCCCTACCAGGGCGCCGCGACCGGTGTCGGCGGCATCGTCCGCGACATCATGGCCATGGGTGCCCGCCCGATCGCCGTCATGGACCAGCTGCGGTTCGGTGCGGCGGACGCGCCCGACACCCGGCGCGTGGTCGACGGCGTGGTCCGCGGTGTCGGCGGTTACGGCAACTCCCTCGGCCTGCCGAACGTCGGCGGCGAGACCGTCTTCGACGCGTCCTACGCCGGCAACCCGCTCGTCAACGCGCTGTGCGCCGGCGCCATGCGGGTCGAGGACCTGCACCTGGCGTTCGCGTCCGGCGCAGGCAACAAGATCATCCTGTTCGGCGCCCGCACCGGCCTCGACGGCATCGGCGGCGTGTCCGTGCTGGCCTCGGAGACCTTCGACGAGTCGCAGGGTCGCAAGAAGCTGCCCGCGGTCCAGGTGGGCGACCCGTTCACCGAGAAGGTGCTCATCGAGTGCTGCCTCGACCTGTACAAGGCCAAGCTCGTCGTCGGCATCCAGGACCTCGGCGGCGCCGGGCTGTCCTGCGCGACCTCCGAGCTGGCCGCGGCCGGCGACGGCGGCATGCACATCAACCTGGAGCGGGTGCCGATGCGTGCCACCGGCATGACCGCGGCCGAGGTGCTCTCGAGCGAGTCCCAGGAGCGCATGTGTGCCGTCGTGACCCCCGAGAACGTCGACGCGTTCATGGCGGTGTGCAAGAAGTGGGACGTGCTCGCCACCGTCATCGGTGAGGTCACCGACGGTGAGCGCCTGATCATCGACTGGCACGGCGAGACCGTCGTCGACGTGCCGCCGCGCACCGTCGCCCACGAGGGCCCGGTCTACGAGCGTCCGGTGCAGCGCCCGGCCGCCCAGGACGCGCTGATCGCCGACACCACCGCGAACCTGAAGCGCCCCGAGACCGCGGACGAACTGCGTGCCACCCTGCTGACGATGATCGGTTCGCCGCAGCTGTGCAGCCGCAAGTGGATCACCGAGCAGTACGACCGCTACGTGCGCGGCAACACGGTGCTCGCCGAGCAGGCCGACTCCGGAGTGGTCCGCGTCGACGAGCAGACCGGCCGCGGTATCGCACTGGCCACCGACGCCTCCGGCCGCTACACCGCGCTGGATCCGTACACCGGCGCGCAGCTCGCGCTGGCCGAGGCGTTCCGCAACGTCGCGGTCACCGGTGCCACCCCGAAGGCCGTCTCGAACTGCCTCAACTTCGGATCCCCGGAGGACCCGGGCGTGATGTGGCAGTTCCAGCAGGCCGTGCGCGGCCTCGCGGACGGCTGCGCGAAGCTCGGCATCCCGGTCACCGGCGGCAACGTCAGCTTCTACAACCAGACCGGGGCCACCGCGATCCTGCCGACGCCGGTGGTCGCCGTGCTCGGCGTCATCGACGACGTGCACCGCCGCATCCCGACGGGACTCGGCCTCGAGCCCGGCGAGACGCTGATCCTGCTGGGCGAGACCCACGACGAGTTCGACGGCTCGATCTGGGCGCAGGTCGAGCACGACCACCTCGGCGGCGTGCCCCCGAAGGTCGACCTCGATCGCGAGCAGTTGCTCGCGGACATCCTGCTCGCCGGGTCCCGCGACGGCCTGATCTCCGCCGCCCACGACCTGTCCGAGGGCGGGCTCGCGCAGGCCGTCGTCGAGGCCGCGCTGGCGGGCGAGACCGGCTGCCGGATCCTGCTCCCCGAGGGCGCGGACCCGTTCGTCACGCTGTTCTCCGAGTCGTCGGGTCGCGTCCTGGTCGCGGTGCCGCGCACGGAGGAGACCCGCTTCACCGGCATGTGCAGCGCCCGCAACCTGCCGTGGACTCGGATCGGCGTGGTCGACGAGGGGTCCGACTCCGTCGAGGTCCAGGGCCAGTTCTCGGTCACGCTGGCGGAACTGCGCACGACCCACGAAGGCACCCTTCCCGCCCTGTTCGGGTAGCCGTTGACAGGTACCGAGGAAGCACAGGACCCCGGGACGGCGCGAGCGGAAGCCGCGCAGTCCGGGGTTCTCGTGTCTTCGGGCCGCACCGAGGAGACGCGCGCAGACCGGCTCGCGGACAAGCACCCCTTCGTCCTCTGGGCGTGGGGGCTGCTGCGTCTGGACTTCACCGGGATCGCCTTCGCGGCGCTGTTCTTCTGCTGGTCGCTCACCCCGTCGCTGCTGCCGCGCGACTGGCTGTTCCAGGGGCTGATCGGCGGCATCAGTGCGGCCATCGGATACGGCGTCGGCACCGCGATCGGATGGGCGGTGTACCGCTTCGTCCTCGCGACGCGGGCGTGGTGGCCGCTGCCGCGCCGGTACATGCAGGCGCTGAAGGTCGCCGTCGTCGCACTCGCGATCCTGGCCGCGATGGTGATGCTGGTGTACGCGGCGGACTGGCAGCGCGAGCTGTCGGCGCTGATGAACGCCGAGGGCACCACCACCACCGGCTACATCCGGACCGGCGGACTGAGCATGCTGGTCGCCGCGGCGATCATCTCGATGTGGCGGGTGCTGCGCGACCTCGGCCGGCTGGTGTCCCGCTATCTGATCCGCTGGCTGCGGGTGCCCCGGCAGGCGGCGCTTCCGCTCGGCTTCGCGCTGGTCGCGATCCTCACCTACGCCCTGGTCACCGGCGTGCTCGTCAAGGAGCTCTACGCCTTCGCGAACTACGCGTTCAGTTCCCAGAACGACACCACGCGGGCGGGAGTGGTCCAGCCCGCGGCGCGGGAGAAGTCCGGCAGCCCGGCCTCGCTGGTGTCCTGGGACTCCCTCGGCTTCGAGGGCCGCAACTTCGTGTCCCGCGGGCTCGACGCGCAGCAACTGAGTCAGGCGAACGGCGCCCCGGCCAAGGAACCGATCCGCGTCTACGCCGGCCTCGCCAGTGCCCCGACCGTCGACGAGCGGATGGACCTGCTGGTCGACGAGCTCGAACGCACGGGTGCATTCGAGCGCAAGGTGCTGGTGATCATCCCGACCACCGGAACCGGCTGGGTGAACCCGACCGCGGCGCAGGCGATGGAACTGGTGCACAACGGCGACTCGGCGCTGGTCGCTGCGCAGTACTCGTACCTGCCCAGCTGGATCTCCTTCCTCGCGGACCGCGAGAAGGCGGCCGAGGCGGGCAAACGGTTGATCGACAGCGTGCACGAGCGCTGGCTGACCAAGCCGCCGCAGACCAGGCCCAAGCTCTACGTCTACGGCGAGAGCCTCGGCGTCCAGTCGGGGGAGGGCGCCTTCGACGGCCTCGCCGACATTCGCAACACGGTCGACGGGGTGCTGTGGGTGGGCCCGCCGAACTCGAATGTGCTCTGGCGTCAGCTGGTTTCGCGGCGAGACCCCGGCAGCCCCGAGGTCGAGCCGGTGTACTCCGACGGGTTGGTCGTGCGGTTCGCCGACGACGCCGCGGACATCGCGAAGCCGCCCGGGCCGTGGTGGCCGCCGCGGGTGCTCTACGTCCAGCACCCCTCCGACCCGGTGGTGTGGTGGTCGACGGACCTGATCTTCGAGCGCCCCGACTGGCTGGCCGAGCCGCCCGGCGACGACCGGCTGCCGCAGATGCGCTGGTTCCCGTTCGTCACCTTCTGGCAGGTCTCCGCCGACCTGGCCAACGCGGCCGGGGTGCCGAACGGGCACGGCCACAACTACGGCACCACCGTCCTCGACGGGTGGGTGGCGATCGCCGCGCCGGACGGGTGGACGACCGCCGACACCGAGCGGGTCCGCGCGACGCTCGTCGCGATCGCCGACACGCAGGGCCCGGAGAAGTGACCGCTGTCCCCGGCCGGGCGAACGCTGACGTATGGCCCGAGGTGCGGGAGGAGCTGCGTGCCCGGATCGCGCGGCGATCGGCGAAGCAACCTGCCGGATGTTCGTGACGTGAACACGATCGGTCCGGAATCATTCAGTCGATGAGATCGAGTCCATGGTCCCGTTCGGTCGACGCGCGGCACAAAGCTGCCGCGGTGGGCTGCGCGGTCGGGCTGGTCGGCTGGAGCAACGGCGTGCTGCCGCGGCTCGGGTTCGGCGCCCGCGGTCGTGCCGCGGCGAACGTCCTGGCCGCGGTCGGGCTGAGCGGCGCCGCAGTGGCGGCCGGACTGTCCGCGGACGAGTTGGGCTGGCGGAAACCGGGGGCGGGACTGCGGTGGGGCGCGGCGGCGGCCGCGATCCCGCTGCTGGCGTATCCGGCGATGGTGGCGACACCGGCGATCCGGTCCCGGATGGCATCGGGTGCACGCCGCGCCGACCTGACCGAGTGGGTGTTCGTGCACATCCCGTTCGGGACCGTGCTGGCCGAGGAACTCGCGTTCCGATCGGTGCTCTACACGCTGGCGCATCGAGCCTTTCCGCGAGGGGCCACCGTGTTCGGGGCGGTCGCCTTCGGGCTCTGGCACGTCCGCCCGGCGCGCGACGCGGGTGACTCGATCGCGGGCACGGTCGCGTTGACGTCGGCCGCGTCGCTGCTGTTCGAGTTGTTGCGCGGCCGCAGCGGCAGCGTGATCGCCCCCGCGCTGCTGCACCTGTCGGTGAACGCCGGCGGCGCCGCGGCCGCGGAGCTGGCGGCCGGTAGGTTGGCCCGGTGACGCCGCGACGCAAGATCGATCCGGCCGAGCTGCGGGCCGCGCTGCTCGCGGTCCGGGACTGGCTCGCCGACGAGACCGCACCGACGCCCGCACGGGCCGAGTTGGCCGCGGCGGTCCGGCTCAGCGCCCGGACGCTCGAGAACGTCGCCCCGGGTTCGTCGGTGGAGGTCCGCGTCCCGCCGTTCGTGGCGGTGCAGTGCGTGGCCGGGCCGCGCCACACCCGTGGCACCCCGCCGAATGTCGTCGAGACCGATCCGCGTACCTGGCTGCTGCTGGTGACCGGGGCGCGGACCTTCGACGACGCGGGCGGCACGGGGGCGCTCACCGCATCCGGGACGAGGGCGTCGGAGATCGCGCACTGGTTGCCGCTGCTGCGCCTGTGACCGAACCGGCATGGCCGACCGCCGCGGGCACCGGTGGTCGGAGCACCTCCCGGGGGGCCGTAGACTGGGCTTGCCCCCCACACCCATCCCCAAGGGAGCAACCCCGGTGACTTCAGCCGAATTGTCGGTCAACAGTCCAAATCTCCTCGCTGCGGCCCCCGATACGGGCCTGTCCGACCAGGACGAGCAGCCGCCCCGCGAGGAGTGCGGCGTCTTCGGCGTCTGGGCTCCCGGCGAGGATGTGGCGAAACTCACGTACTACGGCCTGTACGCGCTGCAGCACCGCGGCCAGGAGGCGGCGGGCATCGCCGTCGCCGACGGCTCGCAGGTCCTGGTGTTCAAGGACCTCGGCCTGGTCAGTCAGGTGTTCGACGAGCAGACCCTCGGTGCGATGCCGGGCCACGTCGCGGTCGGGCACTGTCGCTATTCCACGACCGGCTCGACGACGTGGGAGAACGCTCAGCCGATCTTCCGCACCACCGCGGCGGGCACGGGCATCGCGCTCGGCCACAACGGCAACCTGGTGAACACCGCCGAACTCGCCGCGCGGGCTCGCGAGTACGGCCTGGTCAACGACAAGCGTCCCGGCGGCGCAACCTCCGACTCCGACATCGTCGGCGCGCTGCTCGCGCACGCGGCGGCCGACCGCACCATCGAGCAGGCGGCGATGGACCTGCTGCCGACCCTGCGCGGCGCGTTCTGCCTGACCTTCATGGACGAGCACACCCTCTACGCGGCGCGGGACCCGCACGGCGTCCGCCCGCTGTGCCTCGGCCGCCTCGACCGCGGCTGGGTGGTCGCCAGCGAGACCGCCGCACTCGACATCGTCGGTGCCTCGTTCGTCCGCGAGATCGAGCCGGGTGAGCTGCTCGCCATCGACGCCGACGGCGTGCGGTCGTCCCGCTTCGCTGCGCCCACGCCGAAGGGCTGCGTCTTCGAGTACGTCTACCTCGCGCGCCCGGACTCCGCGATCAGCGGTCGTTCGGTGCACGCCACCCGCGTCGAGATCGGTCGTCGGCTGGCCAAGGAGCATCCGGTCGACGGCGACCTGGTGATCCCGGTCCCCGAGTCCGGCACGCCGGCCGCGGTCGGTTACGCGCAGGGCTCGGGAATCCCGTACGGCCAGGGCCTGATGAAGAACGCCTACGTCGGCCGCACCTTCATCCAGCCGTCG
This sequence comes from Rhodococcus sp. NPDC059234, assembly GCF_042754225.1. Taxonomy (NCBI): domain Bacteria; kingdom Bacillati; phylum Actinomycetota; class Actinomycetes; order Mycobacteriales; family Nocardiaceae; genus Rhodococcus; species Rhodococcus sp. NPDC059234. Next base: position 13,409 of record NZ_JBHZAH010000053.1, on the reverse strand, counting down.
CAGACCATCCGTCAGCTCGGCATCCGGCTCAAGCTGAACCCGCTCAGGGAGGTCATCCGCGGCAAGCGGCTGATCGTCGTGGACGACTCGATCGTCCGCGGCAACACCCAGCGCGCGCTGATCCGGATGCTCCGCGAGGCCGGTGCGCTCGAGATCCACGTGCGGATCGCGTCGCCTCCGGTCAAGTGGCCGTGCTTCTACGGCATCGACTTCGCCTCGCCCGCGGAGTTGATCGCCAACGGGGCCGGGGCCAGCGAGCCCGGCGGCGTGACCGGCCACAGCATGGACGAGATGCTCGAGGGGGTGCGCCGGTCGATCGGCGCGGACACGCTCGGTTACGTCTCCATCGAGGGCATGATCGCGGCGACCGAGCAGCCGGCCTCGCGCCTGTGCTCGGCGTGCTTCGACGGCAACTACCCGATCGAGCTGCCTGGCGAGAACTCGATCGGCAAGAACGTGCTCGAGGGAATGCTCGGCAGCACGGCCGGTGTGGCCGCGAACCAGGACAACGACAACGCGAGTGCGCTCAGCCGTCCGTAGCCCTTGTCGCCCAATGGCGGGCAGCCGGGGCGCGAAGGCCGCATACTTGCGGGTCATACATGTGTCACACCATCTAGACCAACCAGACAGTGCTCGACGGCACTGGCGAGAACAGCTGGAGCTTGAAACCCGATGACCGAGGACCAGAACCCCCGCCCCACCGGCGCCTCCTACGCTGCGGCGGGGGTGGACATCGCCGCGGGTGACCGGGCGGTCGAGCTGTTCGCGCCGCTCGCGAAGAAGGCCAGTCGACCCGAGGTGATGGGTGGGCTCGGCGGCTTCGCCGGCTTGTTCGCGCTCAAGGGCGGATACAAGGAGCCGCTGCTCGCCGCCTCCACCGACGGCGTCGGCACCAAGATCGCCGTCGCGCAGGCGATGGACAAGCACGACACCCTCGGCCTCGACCTGGTCGCGATGGTCGTCGACGACCTCGTGGTCTGCGGTGCCGAGCCGCTGTTCCTGCAGGACTACATCGCGGTCGGACGCGTCGTCCCCGAGCGGGTCGCGGAGCTGGTCAAGGGCATCGCCGACGGCTGCATCATCGCCGGTTGCGCGCTCCTCGGCGGCGAGACCGCCGAGCACCCCGGGCTGATGGCCGACGGTGACTACGACCTGTCGGCCACCGGCGTGGGTGTGGTCGAGGCGGACGCCGTGCTCGGGCCCGACCGGGTGCGCCCGGGCGACGTGGTGATCGCGATGGGCTCGTCCGGCCTGCACTCGAACGGTTACTCGCTGGCCCGCAAGGTCCTGCTCGAGATCGACCGGATGTCGCTGACCGGGCACGTCGAGGAGTTCGGCCGGACCCTCGGCGAGGAGCTGCTCGAGCCCACGAAGATCTACGCGAAGGACTGCCTCGCGCTGATCGCCGAGACCGACGTGCGGACCTTCTGCCACGTCACCGGCGGCGGACTGGCGAACAACCTCGCGCGCGTCATGCCCAAGGGCCTGGTCGCCGAGCTGGACCGCGGCACCTGGAGCCCCGCACCGGTGTTCGCGATGATCGCCCAGCGCGGTCGCGTGCAGCGCGCCGAGATGGAGCAGACGTTCAACATGGGCGTCGGCATGGTCGCCATCGTCGCGCCCGAGGACGTGGACCGCGCCCTGGCCGTGCTCACCGCCCGCCACATCGACTGCTGGACCCTCGGCACGGTCGCCAAGGCCTCCGACAAGCACGACGGGTCGGACCTCGTCCGGCTGGTGGGGGAGCACCCGCGCTTCTGATCTGACACACGAACGGACCGTTGACATTCCCTCGCGGGAGGTCAACGGTCCGTTCGCGTTCTATCGGCAGATCGAGATTGCGCGCCGACGGCACATGCTGAAATGAGGGGGAGCTGGTGGGCTCCCCCTCATTGCGCTGTACTTCGCCGTGTCAGCGGCGCCAGTCGTCGTTTTCGTCATCATCCCAACGCGACGCATTGTCGTCGGAACGCTGGTCGGCGAGGACCCCGTTCCGGTGGGAGCTGGACGAGCCTCCGGACAGTTCCTTTTGCAGGCTGTCGAAGTTCGTGGACGGCGAGCTGTACTTGAGCTCGCGTGCAACCTTGGTCTGCTTTGCCTTAGCCCGGCCGCGGCCCATGGCCAACCCCCTCGCGCTTCCGCGGGGCGGCCTGGGAATTTTTGGCGGCCCCGTTTGAGTGTGTATTTCTTCCTGACACACACTCTAGCCTGAGAACGAGTCGAGCGCTCCCTCCCCTGCCCCCGGCGAGTGTCTGATTTATCTCAGCGCGTCCGGAATCGCGCGAATCGTGCCCACCCGGACGTCGCCGCCGAGCACCGCGGGCGAGGCCAATTCGGCGAGGTCCTCGGTCCATTCGACCCCGATCCGATGCAGCAGCGCGACGGTCAGCGGAAGGCGCGCGCGCTCCGCACCGTCGTCGATCTTGAGTGCGAACGCGGTGCCGTCGGGCAGCGCGCCCGCGTGCACGCCGTCGGCGCCGGTCTTGCAGACCAGTCCGGGCACCGCGGACATCAGCCGCACGTCGTCCCGGCCGGTCCCCGAGACGAGCCAGGGGTGCTCGCGGATCGCGTCCGCGACCGATCGCTCCGCGGTACCGGGCCGGGCCGTCACGAGGGCCGTGAACGCCCGGGCCAGTGCCGTCAGCGACAACGGGACCACGGGTAGCCCGCAGCCGTCGATGCCCAGTTCGTACTCGGCCTCGCCGGAGAGTTCGGTGATCGTCTCGAGGACCGCGCGTTGCAGCGGGTGGCCGGGGTCGAGGTAGCTCTCGCGCGGCCACCCGTTCGCCGCGCAGGCGGCCAGCATGGCGGAGTGCTTGCCGGAGCAGTTCATGAAGACGCGGCGGGGGGCGGCGCCGTCGGCGAGGAGCCGGGCCCGGGCGAGCTCGTTGGCGGGCAGCGCGGGCGGGCTGAGCAGGTCGTTCTCGTTCAACCCGTGACGGGCGAGCAGGGCCTCCACCGCGGCCACGTGCCCGGGTTCGCCCTCGTGCGAGGACGTCGCGATCGCGAGCTCACGGCTGCCGGCGGGTTCGAAGCCGCTGCGCAGCAGGGCCACCGCCTGCATCGGCTTGCTCGACGACCGCGGGTAGATCGGGGTGTGCACCTCGCCGAGCGCGAGGCTCGCCTCGCCGTCGGGGTCGAGGATCACCAGCGACCCCCGGTGCACGCACTCGCGGAAACCGGAGCGAACCACCTCGACCAGTTCGACGCTCAATACTCCACCTGCACCTTCGCCCCGGCGATCCGTCGGCGTGCCTTGTCCGCGACTGTAGGCGACAGGTCGGGTTGCTGCGCGAGCAGCGCGACCAGGGCGTCGGGATCGCGTCCGGTGAACAGGTCCCGCACCGTGACCGCGTGCCCGGGCACGTGCACCCGCCGGATCGGGTCGCCCGCGGCGACCTGTCCGGCCCGGACCACCCGCAGGTAGGCACCGGTGTCGCCGCGCTCGGCGAACCGTTTGACCCAGCCGGGCTCGCCGGACCACACGCCGAAGGTGCCGCAGGGAGTCCGCGGGCCGGTCACCTCGAGTTCCGTGGCCGTCTCGCCGTCGCCGACGAGCCAGCGCTCGCCGATCACCGCGTCGCTCGCTGCGACCCCGCTGATCCGCAGGTTCTCGCCGAACCAGCCGGCGGGCAGGTCCCGGCCGAGGTCGGCGGCCCAGCGCTCCGCCTCGTCCTGCTGGTACGCGTACACGGCCTTGAACGTGCCGCCGTGGTGCTCGGTGTCGCACACGTGATCGCCGTCGAGCCCGAGCGGTCCGACCGGGACCGGGCCGTCGACGGTGCGCTTGTCGATGGCGGTGCGGGGCACGCGCCGGGTCCCGCTGTCGCGCTCGGCGTGCACGACGCAGACGGCCTCGACCCGCCCCTGCGCGGTCACCGTCCGCGCAGCCGGTCGACGGCGGCGCGGCCCGGCTGGACCGCGTCGTAGCTGGGCACCGAGTCGGCGTCGATGGCCGCGGCGGCCCCGCCCGCAACCAGCGGGGTGTCGGCCGGCACCGTGCGTTTGACCAGTGCGAGCGCGATCGGGCCGAGCTCGTGATGGTCCACGACCGTACCCACGTGCCCGACCGCACGACCGTCCGCGGTGACGGGGTCGCCGGGCTCGGGCCGGGTGTCGGCGGAACCGTCGAGGTGCAGCAGGACCAGGTGCCGGGGCGGTTTGCCGAGGTTGTGCACGCGGGCGACGGTCTCCTGGCCGCGGTAGCAGCCCTTGTCCAGGTGCACGGCGCCGTGCTCGCCGACCCCGCCGATCCAGTGCACCTCGTGCGGGATGGTGCGCTCGTCGGTGTCGATGCCGATCCGCGGGCGCAGCGCCGCCACCCGCAGCGCCTCGAACGCCCAGCTGCCCGCCGGTGCGGCGCCCGCGTCGGTGAGGGCGGTGAACCAGTGCGCAAGCCGGTCGCGCGGCACCACGAGGTCCCAGGCGTCGTCGCCGGGCCAGGGCATCGTGCGGAGGAACCCGCCGCCGTCCAGCGGGACGGCGCCGTAGACGTCGGGAAGCCCGTTCAAGCCAAGTGCGGCAAGGATTTTCGGTCGTCGGACATCGGGGCCGAGGAGGCTGAGCACGGCCATGTCGGGGGCGGGCTTCGGCTCGGCCTTCGCCCAGAACACCATCTTCTGCAGGAAGCCGAGCAGGTCGGGGCCGTGACTCGACTCGGTGTCGATCCAGGTGACGCCGTCGAGGTCGGTGAGCACGAAGTGGTGCTCGATGCGGCCGTTGACGTCGAGGCTGAGGTTCTCGGCGGACGCGCCGTCGGGCAGGTCCGCCACGTACTGACTGGAAATGGTGTGCAGCCAGGTCAGCCGTTCCGGTCCGGAGATGGACATCACGAAGCGCTGCGATCGGTCGACGACGGCCGCGGTGGTCTCGGCGCTGCGTTGCTCGCGGAGCGGGTCGCCGAAGTGCCAGGCGACGCCGGCGTCCGGGGAGTCGTCCGGGGCGGGGACGGCGCCGGGAAGGGTGAGCAGCGGACTCGGGGTGACGCTCGGCGAATCGGACACACTCCCATAGTAGGGAGGGTGCGCGGCGGGTGACTCCGCGCGGCGGCACCCCTGCGCAGCCGGGCGTCGATAGGCTGGTGCCATGGTTGATCAGGTTCTGGTGACCCTGGACGGCACCGTGCACGACCCCGACGCCCCCCTGCTCTACGCGGACGACCTCGCCGCGGTGCGCGGTGACGGGGTCTTCGAGACCATCCTGGTCCGCGACGGCGCGCCCTGCACGATCGAGCTCCACCTGGCGCGGCTGCGCACCTCCGCGGCGGCGCTGGACCTGCCGGTGCCCGATCTCGACGACTGGCGGATCGCGGTGGGCCTGGCCCTCGACGAGTGGGGCAGCGCGCGCGAGGGCGTGATGCGCCTGGTTCTCAGCCGTGGCCGCGAGAGTGGTGGGGGTCCGACCGGCTACCTCACCGTCGGTCCGGTGGCCGACCGGGTGGCCCTCGCCCGTCGGGACGGGATCTCGGTGCGCACCCTGCCTCGGGGTTTCTCGGTAGACACCGCGGCGACGGCGCCGTGGCAGTTGCTCGGCGCCAAGACGCTGTCCTACGCGACGAACATGGCGGCGCTGCGGCACGCCCACTCGCTCGGCGCCGACGACGTGATCTTCACCAGTAGCGAGGGTCTCGTCCTCGAGGGGCCGCGCTCGACCGTGCTCATCTCGCGCGGACGCACCCTGATCACGCCGCCGGTGGAGCACGGCATCCTGCCCGGCACCACGCAGCAGGCGCTGTTCGAGACGGCCGGTTCGCACCGGTTCAGCTGCCGCGTCGAGCCGTTGCGGCCCGCGGATCTCATTCTCGCGGACGGACTCTGGCTGCTGTCGAGTGTGACTCTCGCCGCACGGGTGCACACCCTCAACGGGCTGTCCCTGCCGGTGCCGGAGATCGCCGAGGAGCTCTCCACCCTCGTTGACCTGGCCGCGGAGACCGTGGGCGCCGAGCAGGACGCGGCCTGACGGTCCCGGCGGCGCCTCCCGCTCGAGTTGACATTGCTACTACATTACGTAGTAGATAAAGCCCTGCGGCGTGATGCCGCGGGCGTTACCTTTTGAAGCGGGACTGAGGCGTCAGCCCACGACTCAGTGCCGGCAAGCCTGTCCAACGGGCCCTGTCTGGGAGAAGCCACATGGACGCACTGGACGTATCGCGGTGGCAATTCGGAATCACCACCGTCTACCACTTCATTCTCGTCCCGCTGACGATCGGGCTCGCCCCGCTCATCGCGATCATGCAGACGATGTGGGTGATCACGAAGAAGGATCACTGGTATCGGCTGACCAAGTTCTTCGGCAAGTTCTTCCTCATCAACTTCGCGCTCGGTGTCGCCACCGGCATCGTGCAGGAGTTCCAGTTCGGCATGAACTGGAGCGAGTACTCGCGCTTCGTCGGGGACGTCTTCGGTGCGCCGCTGGCGCTCGAGGGCCTGGTCGCCTTCTTCCTCGAATCCACCTTCCTCGGCCTGTGGATCTTCGGCTGGGGACGGTTGCCGAAACTCGTTCACCTGGCCACGATCTGGATGGTCGCCATCGGTGTGAACGCCTCCGCGTTCTTCATCATCGCCGCGAACTCGTTCATGCAGCACCCGGTGGGCGCGCGGTACAACGAGGAGCGCGGTCGCGCCGAGTTGACGAGCATCTGGGAGCTGCTCACCAACAACACGGCGTTGGCGGCGTTCCCGCACGTGGTGGCCGGCGCGCTCCTCACCGCGGGCACCTTCGTCGCCGGCATCGGCGGCTGGTGGATGGTGCGCAGCATGCGAAAGGCCAAGGAGGCCACCGATCCCGCGGTGGCAGCCGCCCACGAGGACACCGGCAGGACGATGTTCCGCCCGGTCACGATCCTCGCCCTGTGGGTGATGGTCGCTTCGGGTGTCGGCCTGTTCATCACCGGTGACATCCAGGGCAAGCTGATGTTCGAGCAGCAGCCGATGAAGATGGCGTCGGCGGAATCGCTGTGCCACACCGAGACCGGTGCCGACTTCTCCATTCTGACCATCGGCACCCAGAACAACTGCGAGAGCATCACCCAGGTCATCAAGATCCCCAAGCTGACCTCCTTCCTGGCGACCAACGACTTCAACTCGACCGTCGAGGGCGTCACCGAGATCCAGGCCCGGATGGAACAGCAGTTCGGGCCCGGCAACTACAAGCCGAACCTGTTCGTCACCTACTGGACCTTCCGCGCGATGATCGGCTGGGCCGCCTTCTCGGCGCTGCTCGCGGTGGTCGGGCTGTGGATGACCCGGGGCGGCCGGGTGCCCGACAAGAAGTGGTACGGCTGGCTGTCGATCCTGGTGATTCCCACCCCGTTCCTCGCCAACAGTGCGGGATGGGTGTTCACCGAGATGGGTCGCCAGCCCTGGGTGGTGGCACCCAATCCGACAGGCGTCGAACAAATCCGGCTGCTCGTCGACCAGGGCGTGTCGGATCACCCGACCGGTCTCGTGGTCTTCTCGCTGATCGTCTTCACCCTCCTGTACGCCGCACTGGGCGTGGTGTGGTTCGTGCTGATCCGGCGGTACGCGATCGCCGGACCGTCGGACCACGACAAGCATCCGCCGGGCGACGAACAGGAGCCCGAGGAGCCGGGCGAACCCAAACAACTGTCGTTCGCGTACTGAGGCGGGAGAAGACCATGGGACTTCAGGAATTCTGGTTCATCCTCATCGCGGTGCTCTTCGTCGGCTACTTCGTCCTCGAGGGCTTCGACTTCGGTGTCGGCATGCTGTTCCCGGTGCTCGGCCGCACCGACAACCGTCGCCGCGTGATGCTCAACACCATCGGCCCGGTGTGGGACGGCAACGAGGTCTGGCTGATCACCGGTGGCGGCGCGCTCTTCGCGGCGTTCCCGGACTGGTACGCAACGCTCTTCTCGGGCTTCTACCTACCGCTGCTGTTGATCCTGGTGGCATTGATCCTGCGGATCTGCGCCATCGAGTGGCGCGGCAAGATCGACGATCCGACCTGGCGGGCTCGCTGCGACGCCGGCATCATGATCGGCTCGTGGGTGCCCGCGGTGCTCTGGGGCGTCGCCTTCGCGAACATCGTGCGCGGCGTCGCGATCGACGAGAACAAGCAGGTCGTCTCCGGCTTCTTCGACCTGCTCAACCCGTACGCCCTGCTCGGCGGGGCGACCACCGCGCTGGTGTTCGCCCTGCACGGTGCGGTGTTCCTGGCGCTCAAGACCTCCGGCGACGTTCGTGAGGACGCGGTGAAAGTCGCCGCACGACTGTCGATTCCGGCGGTAGTGGTGGCCGGGGCGTTCGTGCTGTGGACGCAGCTGGCCCACGGCAAGGGGTGGACCTGGATTCTGGTCGCGGTGGCGGCCGCGGCGTTGATCGGCGTGGTCGCCCTGACCGCGGTCGCGCGCGAGGGATGGGCCTTCGTGCTCACCACGGTCGCGGTGATCGCCGCGGTGGCGCTGCTGTTCGGTTCGCTCTACCCGAACCTGATGCCGTCGACGATCGACGAGGCCTACAACCTCACCATCTACAACGCGTCGTCGAGTCCGTACACCCTGAAGGTCATGACCTGGGCGGCCGCGTTCCTGACCCCGATCGTCCTCATCTACCAGGGCTGGACGTACTGGGTGTTCCGGCAGCGCATCTCGACCGCACAGATCCCGCCGTCGATCGGTCTCCCCGCGAAGTCGCGTTAGATGACGGTCGAGTCCGCGCCCGCGGCGGCCGCGAAGGACGGTCGTCGGGGGCCGGTCGACCCGCGCCTGTGGCGGTACTCACGGTCAGCTCGCGGGTATCTCGTTCTCACGGTGATCCTCTCGCTCGTCGTAACGGTCACCGTCGTGGTCTCGGCGCTGATGATCGGGACCGTGCTGGCGGGCGTGATCACCGACCCGGCCGCCCGCACCGTCTCCGCCTGGGGCACCGAACTGACGGTGCTGGCCTGCGCGGTCGCGGTGCGGACGGTCGCGACGTGGGCGCACACCCGCTACGCGCACCGGTCGGCCTCGCGGGTGATCGGCGAGCTGCGAGACGAGGTGCTCGCAGCCGCGACCGCGTTGCCCTCGCGCGAACTCGACCCCCGTCGCGACGAGCTGGCCACCGTCCTCACCCGCGGGATCGAGGGCCTGCGTGCGTATCTGACCGGATACCTGCCCGCGCTGCTGCTCGCGGTCACCGTCACGCCGCTGACACTGCTGGTGATCCTGTTCGTGGACACCACGTCCGCGGCGATCGTCGTGATCACGCTACCGCTGATCCCGGTCTTCATGATTCTCATCGGACTGCTCACCAAGGGCAGGGCGCAGGCCTCGCTGAAGACCATGACGGCGCTCTCGGCCCAGCTGCTGGACCTGCTCGCGGGCCTGCCCACGCTGCGGGCACTCGGGCGCGAGCGCGGTCCCGAGCGGCGGGTTCGCGAACTCGGTGACGAACACCGGCACAGCACCATGGCCTCGCTGCGGGTGGCCTTCCTGTCCTCGATGGTGCTCGAACTGCTCGCGACGCTGTCGGTCGCACTGGTGGCGGTGAGCATCGGTCTGCGCCTGGTGTTCGGGGACATGGGCCTGCGCGCGGGGGTCATCGCGTTGGTCCTGGCCCCGGAGGTGTACCTGCCGCTGCGGATGGTCGGCGCCCAGTTCCACGCCGCCGACGACGGAATGGCGGCCGCGGACAAGGCGTTCGGGGTCCTGGACGAGCGCGGCGAGTCGGGCCGAGGTCCACGGACCCCGGTGCCGGCGGGGCCGGTCGTGCTGCGCGGGGTCGGCGTCCGCACCCGCGCCGGCCTGGCACCGCACGGTCTCGATGCGACGCTCGAGGCAGGTCGGGTCACCGTGCTCACCGGTGCCAACGGGGCCGGGAAATCCACCGCGCTGCAGCTGGTCCTGGGGCTGGCCGAGCCCGACGAGGGCGAGGTGACGATCGGCGGGACGCCGGTGCGCGACCTCGTCCGCGCGCAGTGGTGGCGCGAGGTGGCGTGGCTGCCACAGCATCCGGTGCTGATCCCCGGGACGCTCCGCGAGAACCTCGATCTCACCGGGCCCGTCGATGCGCACCCCGATCTGGTCGACAGGGCGTGCACTGCAACGGGATTCGACGATGTGCTGGCCGAGCTGCCGGACGGCTGGGAAACCCGGGTCGGCGTCGGCGGGCTCGGACTCTCGCTCGGTCAGCGCCAGCGTCTCGCCCTGACCCGGCTGTTGCTCTCCGATGCGCGCCTGGTGCTGCTCGACGAACCGACCGCCCACCTGGATCCGGAGACGGAGGCGCGGGTGCTCGCCTCGATCCGCGAACTCGCCGCGCGCGGGGCCGCGGTCGTCATGGTCGGACATCGCGAGGCCGTGCTGGCCGCGGGGGACACCGTCGTCGCGGTCGCCGCCGACACGGGGGTGCCCGCATGACCCGCGACCCGCTGCCGCGCGCCCTGCGGCTGCTCGAGCTGAGCCCGCGCCGGGTGCTCACCGCGATCGCGGCGGGCGTGGCGACGCTCGGCAGCGCGCTGGCACTGGCCGCCCTGTCCGCCTGGCTGATCACCAGGGCGTGGCAGATGCCGCCCGTACTGGACCTGTCGGTCGCGGTGGTGTCGGTGCGGGCGCTCGGGATCTCGCGCGGCCTGTTCCGGTACCTCGAACGGCTGGCCACCCACGACGCCGCGCTGCGCGGCACCGTCGCCGCGCGCGCGGGGATCTACCGCAGGCTCGCCGCGGGTGACCCCGCCGCGGCCGCGGGGCTGCGCCGGGGAGACCTGCTCGCGCGCACCGGCGCCGACGTCGACGCGCTCGGCGACGTGGTGGTGCGGGCGCTGATCCCCATGGCGGTATCCGTGGTGCTGGCGGTCGCCGCCGTGGTCGGGCTCGCGTTGATCTCGCCCGCGGCGGCCCTGGTGCTCGCGATCGCGCTCGCCGTCTCCGGCGTGCTCGCGCCGATGCTGTCCGCGCGGGCCGCCCGGATGGCCGAGGCGGACGGCGCGCTCGCGTCGGCACGGTTCGCCGAGACCGCGGTCCTTGCGCTCGATCACGCAGCCGAACTGCGGGTCGCGGGCCGGCTCGACGAGACGGTCCTGCGGGCGCGCGGCTGGGACGGCGAGGTGGTCCGTGCGACCGACCGGGCCGCGATCCCGTCGGCCTTCGCGGGCGCCGCGACCCCGCTCGCGATCGGCGCGAGCGTCCTCGGCTCGCTGCTGATCGGCACGACGCTCTACGGACCCGACGGCGGCACCCCCGGGGCGATGACCCCGATGTCGCTCGCGATCCTGGTCCTGGTCCCGCTCGCCGCGTTCGAGGCCACCTCCGCGTTGCAGGCGGCGGCGGTCGCGTTGACGCGGGCCCGGTTGGCCGCGGCGCGGGTGCTGGACCTGCTCGACCGTGCGGACGAAACCGGCGGTCCGGCAGGTGATGTCGCGGTGACCGCGCCGGTGCAGCTGGACGCGGAGTCGCTGCGGTGTGGTTGGCCGGCGGCCGAACGGACGGCAGGCTCGGAGACCGCGCCGCGCGACCTGCACCTGGCACCCGGATCGCGCACCGCGATCGTCGGACCCAGCGGGGCGGGCAAGACCACGCTGCTGATGACGCTGGCGGGACTGCTCGCCCCCGTGAGCGGGGCCGTGACCGTCAACGGACATCCGGTCGCCGGGGTCGACCCGGCGTCGCTGCGGCGGGAGGTCGGGTTCTTCGCGGAGGACGCGCACCTGTTCGACACCTCGCTGCTCGAGAATCTGCGGGTGGCGCGGGGCGACCTGGACGAGGCAGGCGCGCTCGCCGCGCTGGCGGCGGTCGGGCTGGGGGAGTGGGTCGCGGAGCTGCCGGACGGGGTGCACACCACGCTCGCGGCGGGCGGACGGTCGGTGTCCGGGGGCCAGCGGCGTCGACTGCTGCTGGCCCGGGCGCTGGTCTCGCCCGCGAGCGTGCTGCTGCTGGATGAGCCGACCGAGCACCTCGACGCGGAGGACGGCGCCGCGATCCTGCGGGCCCTGCTCGATCGCGGCGGCGGCCTCGTGGAGCCGAACCGGACCGTGGTCGTGGTGACGCACCAGTTGCCCGGTGACGGCGGCGCCGACCTGGTGGTCGACCTCGGTGGTTGCGCGGCGAACGGCAGCGGCTGTGATCGGATCGAGACCGAACGGGCCGGCCTCGAGACCAAGCGGTGACAAGAAACCCGATGGACGGTCCGGTCGCACTGGCATAGTTCTCGCGGACATGCACGTTCGTACGTCCTAGCGGCTGGGGGAGTGGTCATGGGTGCGTTGATGCGGAGGCTGGTCGGCGGCATCGTGGTCGGATTGGCGTCGACCCTGGCACTGGCCACGGCGGGGGTGGGCAGCGCCTCCGCGCTGCCGATCTACCCCGTCGCGGACCCGGACCCGTTCTTCAGCGCACCGCCGGATCTCGCGTCCCGGGCGCCGGGCGACGTGCTCAAGATCCGGCAGATGCCGCCGAACCTGTACTTCCCCGGCAGTGCGGTGTGGGAGTTGCTGTTCCGCACGACGGATTCCGAGGGCCGCCCGATGGCGGCGAACACGACCTTCCTGATGCCGCCGAACCACGTCCCGGACTCGCCGCTGATGTCGTACCAGCACATCATCAATGCGCTCGGCAACAAGTGCAAGATCGCCACGGAGCTGTACACGACCGATCCGTTCACCCAGATCCGGGAGGCCCCCGGACTGAACATCGCGCTGGCCCGCGGCTGGGCCGTCGCGCTGCCCGACCATCTCGGCCCGCGAATGGCATACGGCGCGGCCAAGCTCGGTGGTCAGATCACCCTCGACGGAATCCGCGCGGTACAGCGGGTGCCGGAACTGCAGGTGACGCACAGCAAGGTGGGCCTCGGCGGATACTCCGGCGGCGGGATGGCGACCGCCTGGGCGGCCGCGCTGGCCCCGACGTACGCCCCCGAACTGAACATCGTCGGTGCGGCCGAGGGCGGTGTGCCGATGAACCTCGGGAAGATGGCGTCGGCGCTGGGCACCAATCCGCACCCGGCCTTCGGCCTCGCGATGGCGGCCGCACTGGGACTCGAGCGCGAGTACCCCGACCGGATGAACGTCACCGCGCTGCTCAACGACCAGGGCCGCCAGCTCGTCGAGCGAATCGGCAACGGCTGCACCAACGAGATCATGTTCTGGGGCATCGGTCGCAGCGCCGGGCAGATGACCGACAAGCAGAACTTCATGGACGACCCGGTGGCGTGGAAGGTGATGGACGAGAACAGCCTCGAGCTGTATCCGGGTGTCCCGAAGGCGCCGATCTTCGAGTGGCACAGCCCCACCGACGGACTGATCCCGGTCGATGCGATCGACAACACCCTGCGCCGCTACTGCGGGGCGGGAACCCCGGTGCAGACGCTGCTCACCCCGACCCCCGACCACCTCTCCGCGGCGGTGCTCGGCCTGGGGCAGGCCATCGACTGGATGGAGGGTCGCTTCCGCGGCGACCCCGCGCCGTCCACCTG
>NZ_JBHZAH010000052.1:0-32435 GCF_042754225.1 Rhodococcus sp. NPDC059234 | reverse complement strand
CTCTGGGCGGGGCCCATAACAGGGTGTCGGGATCTATTTCTAGCTGCGGGGGGCGCCGCCGGAAGTCGTTCCGGGGCGCCCACTGCTGTGACTGCCCTCCCGAGGGGTCAGACCTGGTCGTCCATTCCGGGACGCGCCAAGCAGTAGTTCTGGCCCAGCAGGAGGTTCCGCACCGTACTGCAGACAGTGCCGACCACGTCGAGGCCGGCATACACAACCGGGCTCAGGATCATGTCGGTGCTCGTGAGGAGCGTGTCCGACGACCCGACCGTGTCCGCGGTCGCCAACGTCGCCTCCGACCGGGAGTGGATGACGTTCTCCGCCGGGTCGGAGGAATCTGCCGCCGCGGTTCCAACACCGCACGCCAGACCCCCTGCCAGGGCAGCAGCAACGACGACCGTCGAGATGATTCGACGCCCGGAGTGATGTCTCATCAAGATCCTCCTGTGTGAAAGGGGCGGGACCTCGGACGGGGCCCCGCCATGACAACTGCCGCGAGACCGACATCGGTCGACGCGGTCGTGAACAGTTCCAGGGGTGATGGAAGAAACGTCACCAACACGTTCGCCGGCACGTGACGAAACCCCCTCAGGCAGTGCAACCGACAACCCCCGCCACGCACCCGTCGGCCGCGACGATCTGCCGTCGGGGGCCAACGTACCCTGCACTCCGCACTCGCGGGTGTGGATTCATTCCAGTGCGACACAACATGATTCGTAAAACGCAACGAATCACGCAGACGACACGGCCTTCGCCGTCGGCATCCCGTCGGGGTGCGAGTCCCGCTCCGTGGCGACAAGCGCGGCAAGCCGGACCGGTGACCGGCCAGGGCCCCGAGTGTCACTACGGCGAAGCCAGTCCCCCGCGCCGGAAGCGCCTCATCGAGCCGGGTCCCCTCCGCCACAAGTCGGCCATCGCGATTGCCCCTCCCCCGAATTCCTCGAGTGTTCCAGGGACCCGCACGATCGAAGAGGACGTTGTCGGGGGCTCACTCGGCGTGTGGGCGCGAGAACCTCCCCTCGATGCGGATCGTCAGTCGACTCCCCGGCTAATGCGGACCACAACTGTCCGCAATGACTGGCAGAGTGGTCCCATGCTCGAGACCTCGGCACGACTCCTCCGACTGCTGTCGCTGCTGCAGACGCGGCGGGAATGGTCGGGCGCGGACCTGGCGGAACGGCTGGCCGTGACGCCACGGACGGTGCGCCGCGACGTGGACAAGCTGCGCGACCTCGGGTATCCGGTCAACGCGAGCGTTGGCGTCGGCGGCGGGTATCAGCTCGGCGCGGGCGCGGAGATGCCGCCGCTGCTGCTGGACGACGAGGAGGCGCTGGCCGTCGCGTTCGGCCTGCAATCCGGCGCCACCGGATCGGTCGAGGGCCTCGGCGACTCGTCGCTACGCGCACTCACCAAACTGCGGCAGGTGATGCCCTCGCGGCTGCGGCACCGCCTCGACGCGCTGCGGATCGACGTGGTGCCCCAGGGCACGCCGCGGTCCGCGGTCGACGCGAAGGTGCTCTCCGCGATCGCCTCGCTCTGCCACGTCCACGAGCGGCTGCGCTTCGACTACCGCACCCCCGACGGCACCGAGAGCAGGCGGGAGGTCGAACCGCACCGACTGGTCCGGGCCGGGGCGCGGTGGTACCTGGTCGCCTGGGACCTGACGCGCGACGACTGGCGATCGTTCCGGGTGGACCGGATGACGCCCAAAACGCCCAGCGGGCCCCGGTTCACGCCGCGCGAGCTGCCGGCGGGCGACGCCGCCGCGTTCGTCTCCCGGGGCATCAGTCGCGCCGCCGGCCAGGCCCGGGCGCGGGTGCTGCTCGACGCCCCGATCGAGCAGATCGCGCCGATGGTGGACGCGCAGTGGGGCGCAGTCGAATCCGTCGACGCTGAGCACTGCGCGGTGGACCTCACCGGCGGTTCGCTCGCGGGGATCGCGAACTGGCTCACCGCGTTCGGGGTGCCGTTCACAGTGCTCGACCCGCCTGAGCTCCGCGAGGAGTGTCTCAGGCGGGCCGAACACCACGCCATGCTCAGCGAGCGGTACCGCCGGAGCGCGGGCTGAGCCAGGCCCGCACGGCGACCAGCAGACAGCCGGTGGTGCAGCGCAGCACCGCCCGCACCCGCGGATCCTCGAACACACCTGCCGGCCTCATCGGGCCGGCACCGGATCGGCCTGCGGCTCGGTCACGGCCGAGCGCAGGGTGACCTGTGCCAGCACCGCCCCGGCCAGGGCGATCACCGCGGCGGCGACGAAGGCCGCCGAGAAACCGTCGGTCAACGCCACCCGGTCCCCGAGCGCCCCCGCACCTGCCACCGCCGCGATGGCCGTGGCCGCGGCCAGCCCGAGCGCCGATCCCACCTGGTAGCTGGTGTTGACGATGCCGGAGGCGAGCCCGCCCTCCTCCGGGCGCGCGCTGGAGATGGCCGTGCCGAGCGACGGAATGAAGGCCAACGCCATGCCGAGCGCCGACACCAGCGAGGCCGGCAGCACGTCGACCCAGAAGTTGCCGTCCGGGCGAACCAGCGACAGCCAGCCCAGACCCGCCGCCAGCAACAGCAATCCGGCCACCACCAACGGCTTCGGGCCGAACCGTCCGATCAGCCGCGGCGCGAGCACAATCATCCCGATCATGATCAACGCGGTCATCGGGATCAGCGCGGCACCGGACGGGAACGCCGAGTACCCCAGCACCTGCTGCAGGTAGAGGTTCAGGAAGAACCACATCGGGATCCAGGCCGCACCGAGCAGGAACTGCGCGAGGTTGGCCGCACCCAGGTTCGGGGTCCGGAAGATCGCCAGCCGCACCAGCGGCTCCCGACGCTTGGCCTGGATCACCACGAACCCGGCCAGCAGGACCGCCGCCGCCGCGAGGACGCCCCAGGTCCGCGGGTCGCCCCAGCCCACCTCGGGAGCGCGGACGATTCCGTACACCGCCGCGCCGATGCCGAGGGTCGCGGTGAGCGCGCCGATCAGGTCCACGCCACCGGTCGCGACACCGCGTCCGCCCGGCAGCAGCGCCGGCCCGGCCACCAGGGCGAGCACCGCGATCGGAATGTTGATGTAGAACACCCACGGCCACGACGCGTACTCGGTGAGCAGGCCGCCGAGGAACACCCCGGCCGTACCGCCCGCCGGTGCCGCCGCGCCGTATACCGCCAGCGCCCGGGTCAGTTCCCGGGGCGTCTGCCCGAACAGCATCATCAGCAGGGTCAACGCGGCGGGGGCGATCAGGGCCGCGCCGACCCCCTGGACGGCGCGGCCGGTGAGCTCCACGGCGACGTTGCCGGCGGCACCGGCGACGGCGGAGCCCGTCAGCAGGATCACCCAGCCGAGGCCGAACATCCGGCGGGCCCCGAACAGATCGGACAGCCGGCCGCCGAGCAGCAACAGGCCGCCGAAGACCACCACGTAGGCGTTGAAGACCCAGGTCAGGTTCTCCTGGGTGAATCCGAGGTCCTCCCCCATCCGCGGCAGCGCCACCCCGATGATGGACGTGTCCATGATGACCATGAACTGTGCGAGCGCAATCAGTCCGAGCGCCAACCACTTTCGAGTTGACGTCGGGTTGTCGATCGAGTTCATCTCGATCACCCCTCCCATGGGATTCGAAGTCGCGGCGACATTGCCGCGTTTCGATTTATACCCCCCATGGGTATATGAGGCAAGGCTAGATCCGGACTTGCCATCCTTACCCCCTGGGGGTACGGTCGGATTTCCGGAAAGCCCGTACCCCCTATCGGTATCGGGTGAGACAAGAGGAGATCCACATGACCATCGCGAACTACACCGTCACCGGCATGACCTGCGGCGGCTGCGCGAGCTCGGTCCGCAAGGCGGTCGACGGACTCGACGGCGTCACCGCCATCGACGTCGACCCGGGCACCGGTCGCCTGACGATCACCAGCACTGCACCGCTCGCCGAGTCGGCGGTGATCGGCGTCGTCAGCGACGCCGGCTACGCGGCCGCGCCGCTTCGGTAGCGGCCGTGCTCAGCGAATGCCCGCGGCCCGTGCGTTGCGCTCGACCACGCTGAAGTCGGGATCGCCTGGCAGCAACCAGTTCTCGCCGACGAAGAAGCGTCCGGCGTCCGGGTCCCCGCGCAGGGTGTGAAGCAACCAGGCGGTGCTGACGCCCCACAGGGGGCCGGACGGATCGTGGTCGAGGGTGTCGAAGTGTCCGACACCCCGACCGACCGCGAGATACGTGGGGTTGGGATTGCCGCGGAAGTCGAGCTGCGGCCACAGGAACCACGGCACGATCCAGTCACGGTCACCGCCCACGATCAGGGTTTGCGAACGAACCAGCGGTGGCAACGTCAGCGGCCCCGGCTGGATCGCCAACGTCGACGTGACGCGGGGATTGGCCGCCATGTTCAGGGCGCCCTGTCCCCCGGCCGAGTGACCGACCGCGGCGACCCGGGCGGTGTCGATGCGGCCGAACAGGGGGCTCGCCGGGTCCGCGTTCGCCAGATCGGCCTGAATCAGGCTCAGGTTCATGGACACTCCGAACGCGGGCATCGGGCTAGCCGAGGCAGCCACCACGAAGCCGTAGCTCGCGAGATGCCGGAGCAGCGGAGCGTAGAAGGACGGCACCGCACCGCTGCCGTTGCCCCACACCACGAGTGGGAGCGGGCGCTCGAGCGACGCAGGGTCATCCGGGTAGAAGAACTGCGTGGGCACGAAGGCGAGATCCTGCGGCCACTCGACGTTGTCGGTCCCGAGCAGTGCACGCAGTGGTCCGGCGAGGACACCGACGCTGTCGCTGCGCGAGTTCGACGTCACCGAGTACGGTCCCGGTCCCGCCCACAGGTCGTTACTGCGTGTGGGCGCGGCCCGGACGCTCACCCCCGCCTGAGCTGCGACCGCCGTGCCTGACCAGAGGCAGGCCACCACGATCAGCGCGGCGACAGCCGCACCGATCCTGTTCCGCACCACTACCGCAGCTGCTGTGCGACGTGCGCGCCGATGGCCCGCATGCCGAGTGCGGTCGGATGCAGCGGGACCGCGAGCTCGCCCGGCACCACACCGGTGTAGTACGCACCCGCAGGCTCGGCACAGATGTCGTGGCCGGCGGTCGCCGCGGTGATGTCGACGAACTCGACTCCCCGCGACCGCGCCTGCGCCGCCATCGCGGCATTCATATGGGCGATCACGCTCTGCAGGTAGTCGGCATCCTGTGGCCAGATCGGCTGGGTACCGGGGCATCCACCGGGGCGGATGTAGGTCCCGTAGCCGATCACCGCGACGCGGGCCTGCGGGGCGCGCTCGCGGACGCGGTCGAGCATGGCGCCCCAGGCCGGCGCCCATGCGTCGATCTGCGCGACCTGCTGGTCCTGACCGCCCTTCGTGAATCGGTCCCGGCACGAGAATCCGGTCGGCTGGGGCAACGGATTGACACAGCTCAGCGCGGTGGTCACCAGCCCGAAGTCGTTGGCACCGGAGGTGATCGTGACCAGGTCGGTGGTCGGACCGAGCGCGTCGATCTGGCGGGCGACTGGTCCACCGACGGTGGACTGCGGGACGTCGGTGAGGTTGACGGTGCGCGCGGAGGAACAGGACACGTCGGTGAGCCGGGCGCCGAGATCGGCAGCCACCACCGACGGGTAGTTGTGGTTCGAACGCAGGCAGCCGAGCTGTGCGGTGTCCTGGTCGGGGATGAGCGGTCCGGCCGCCGCCGAGTCACCGAGCGCGACGTACTCGATCGGTTGCGGCGCCGCGGCGGCCACACCGGACGCGACGACCGGTAGGGCGAGCACGGCACACACCGCGCCCCAGCGTGACGCTCGTCTGAACGGTCGGAACACTTCGAACTCCTTGTCTGCGATGTGGGCCGCACCTCTCGGCCAGTTGTCCGGCCGAGAGTGACGTGGATTACATAGTCTCCGGAAGGTGGCTGGTCGGCGTTGTCGGCCGCGCTCGAGATTCGGGAGGAATTTGTGTCCGGAGACAAAGGAGTCGCCGCCGGTCCGGTGGTGCTGAGCGGCCGTCCGCTGGCCGACCAACTGGCCCAGCGGACCCACGACCTCGTGGCCGCCACCGTGCACGCGGTGCGCACCGAGGTGCCGTTCTACCGGTCCCTGCCGGACGAGGCGGTGCGTACCGACGTCACCGCGATCATCCTGCGCAATCTCGAGCTGTTCATCGCCGCGCTGCGCGCGAACCGGACACCCGAGCCGGACGAACTCTCCGCGGTGAGCAGGTCTGCGGGGCACCGCGCCGAAGAACTCGTCCCGATGGCAGACGTGCTGCGCGCTTACCACATCGGGGTCGAACACTGGTGGGAGGCGATCACGGCCCTCGCCGCCGAGGGCGACGGGCCGGCGCTGGCCCGGGCCGGTCGGTTGCTGCACAGCTACCTGCTGGTCGCGACCACCGCCGTCCTCTCCGGCTACGGCGCCGACCGGTCGCCGTCGCGAGAGGACGACACCGCGGTCCGGTCCCTGTTCGCCGCGCTCACCTCGGGGTCCGGAGCGGAATCTACCGCCGACCACTTCGGGCTGACCCTCCCCCGCCTCTACTGGGTGGTGGCCATCCATGTCGCGCCACACCCGGACGAGGCCGCCGCCGACGTGGACACCGCGGTCGCACAGCGCCGCAAGACCAGGCGGCTGCTGAGCGAGCTCGACGGCCTCGGCCGGGACCGAGCGTTGACCGCGATCGGTGCCGCGGGTGGCACGGCACTTGTTCCCATCGTGGAATCCACACCGTCCGAATCGGATTGGGCCGACGGTCCCGAGTACCTGCGGTTGCGTCGCGGCCTCACCGGAATCGAGCGGATCCTCGACACCTCGATGGTGTGCGCAGTGGACGTCGCCGCACCGACGCGGGTCCCCGACGCGCTCGCCCGCGCCCGCGACGTGCTCGACGTGGCCCGTCGCTACGGCCGGCGTAGCGGCACGGTCGGGATGCACGACGTCGCAGTCGAGTACCAGTTGACCCGTCCGAGCGCGGCGACCCGGATACTCGCGAACACCCTGTCCCCGCTCGATTCCCACGAGGACGTTCGCCTCACCTTCGAGGCGTACCTGGACGTCGGGTGCGACCGGACCGCGGCGGCAGCGATGCTGCACGTGCACCCGAACACCGTCGCCTACCGCCTGCGCAAGGCCGCGGCACTGACCGGGCTGGACCTGACCACGCCGACGAACCTCCTGCGAGCCGCGGCCGCCCTGGCCGCGTGGCGATCCACCTCGTATCTGCCGTGACCGAACCACCCGAGAAAATTCGACATAAACTCACTACTTGACAGCCGCTGTCATGTTTGGAGACTATCTCAAAGGGCGGAATCGAGCGACGGCGCCGCCCGCGACGAGAGGCGGATCCGGGGACGGTCCCCGAGTCCGGGAAAGGCGCAATTCGATGTCCTTGCGTGAGCGGCAACGACTTCAGGTTCGGGCGGACATACAGCGCGCAGCGTTCGCGCTGTTCGCACGTGATGGCTTCGACGAGGTGACCACCGAGCAGATCGCCACCCAGGCAGGGGTCTCACCGAGCACGTACTTCCGGCACGTGCGCAACAAGGAGGACCTGCTGCTGGACCCGGTGCGCCAGGGTGGCGCCGGCATCGTGACGCTCCTCGAGGAACGTCCGGATTCCGAGCCCGCCGACGTCGCCCTGGCACGGGCGATCCTGGCTCGATCGAACACCTTCGAGGCTGCGGAGATCGACGAGTGGCGCTCCGCCTTTCGCACCGCCCCGCACCTGATGGACCGGGTGGCGTTGATCGCTCCGGAGCACCGGGACCGGTTGGTCGCTCTCGTCGCGGCACGAATGGGGTGCGATACCGAACTCGACAGCCGCCCGGGCCTGCTGGTGCATCTGATGCTGGCCGCCGCGGAATTCGGCTACCGGCAATGGATACGCGGACCGCAGCGGCGCGGCGCGTCGCTCCAGGTGTGCGTCGAGGGGGCCCTCGACGCAGTCCTCGACACCCGGTGGCGCACGGCGGCCGGACTGGATTCGAAGGGAGTCGAAAGTCTATGAACTGCAATACAGTCGGGACGAACCGCCGAACGGGGGTCTCTCGATGACGCGGCCGAACGACACCGCACCGGACGACGTCGTCGACCTGGTCGTCGTCGGTTCGGGAGCGGCCGGGATGGCCGCCGCCATCACTGCGGCCAGGCACGGCCTCGACACCGTACTCGTGGAGAAGTCACGGTACTGGGGCGGCTCGTCCGCCCGGTCCGGCGGCGGGGTGTGGATCCCGGGAAACTCGGTGCTGCGCCGCCAGGCACCACCAGACGAACTCGATTCTGCGCGAACGTATCTGAACAGCATCGTGGGCGACGACGTGGATCCCCGCCGTCTCTCCGCATACATCGACCGCGGCCCGGAGGCCCTCGATTTCCTGATCGACAACTCGCCGCTGAAGCTCGAGTGGGTGAAGGGCTACTCCGACTACTTCCCCGAGGCGCCCGGGGGCCGGGCAACCGGGCGGTCGTGCGAGCCGGTCCCGTTCGATGCACGCCGTCTGGGCGACGACCTGGAGACACTGCACCCGCCGTACACGAAGGTGCCGCTGAACGTCGTGGTCAAGCAGTCCGACTACCGCTGGCTCAGCACCGGGCTCCGCAGCTGGCGCGGGCCGCAACGGATGCTCCAGGTGGGCGCACGAAGCGCGCTCGCAAAGCTGCGGCGGCAGAAGCTGATCGGCCTCGGGTCCGCGCTCATGGCCGAGTTGATGCTCGGCGTGCGCGCCGCGGGCGTCCCCGTCCGGCTGGACACCGCCATGACCGACCTGATCACCGAGGGTGATCGCGTGGTCGGGGTGGTGCTCGACAGCGACGGTGTGCGCACCCGCCTGCATGCCCGCCGCGGCGTGGTGCTGGCCTGTGGCGGGTTCGACAACAACAACGAGATGCGCAAGCAGTACCAACGCGAACCGAGCAGCGCCGAGTGGACCCTGGGCGCCCCCACCAACACCGGCGACGGGATCACGGCCGCCCTGCGACTCGGCGCGGCGGTCTCCCACATGGACGACGCGTGGTGGGCGCCGTCGATCCCGCTGCCGAAGGGTCCGTGGTTCGCCCTGGCCGAGCGGTCACTCCCCCGCAGCCTGATGGTCAACGAGCGCGGACAGCGGTTCATGAACGAGTCCCTGCCGTATGTCGAGGCCACGCACGCCATGTTCGGCGGACGGTATGGTCGGGGCACCGGTCCGGCGGAGAATCTCCCGGCGTGGCTGGTCTTCGACCAGACCTACCGCGATCGCTACCTGTTCGCGGGCGTGCCCGCCCGGCGGCCGCTGCCGCGATCCTGGACGAAGTCCGGCGCCATCGTCACGGCCGGAACCATCGCCGAGTTGGGTGACAAGATCGGGGTGCCCGCAGAGGCCCTCGTGGCCACGATCGAACGGTTCAACGGGCACGCCCGCACCGGCAGCGATCCCGACTTCCATCGCGGAGACAGCAAGTACGACCACTACTACGGTGACGGCACGAACCGGCCCAACCCCAGCCTCGGCGAGCTCACCAAGGCGCCGTTCTACGCGGCGAAGATGGTACCCGGGGACCTCGGCACCAAGGGCGGCATCGACGCCGACAGCACCGGCCGGGCGTTTCGCACGGACGGCACCGTCATCGACGGCCTGTACGCGGTGGGCAACACCAGCGCACCGGTCATGGGCCATACCTACGCCGGCCCCGGCGCGACCATCGGACCGGCGATCGTCTTCGGCTACCTCGCCGCGCTCGACGCGGCCGGGCACAGATAGGAGCGGGCCGTCCGGGACGCCCCCGGACGGCCCGTCACCACTTCAGAACAGGAGACCCTTCACTGTTGAACGACCGGCCACAGCGTGTCGCAGCAATCTCCTCTGCCGCTGCCTTCGTGGTGAGCAACAGCCTGCGGCTGCGTCGATTCAAGTAGCAACGGCTACGCCGCCGGTCACGGCAGCAGGTCGCAACGACCTGCTCCCGGTCCTATCCGATGCCGTAGCAGAAGGTGTTCGGGTAGGTCTGCAAACTCCCAGTCGGAAGTGCTGCCAGAAAGCCGCCCACTCCGGCGCTGATGTACTGTTGCCGCACTTGATAATTCGTTAAACGTAACAGATCCCGACTAGCGCTTGCTCCGGTGTCAGCGCCGCGCCATGGTCACTACCGGGGTGAAATTCGACTCACCCTCACATCTGGCCGCAACCAGGGGAAGCGGGGCAGGGCCGACTACTCCCACCCAGCCCGAAGATCGGATTGAAGAGAAAATAGACGGGGTTCGCCAAGAAGCCGTCCACCGATCCGGCGGGCAAGCCCACAACAACGGACTCCACCGGCAGGAGGGCTTCGGCGGGCGACGCGGACGCAGCACCCGACCCGGCGGCGAGGCCTCCTGCCAGCACGGCAGAGGCAACAATCACGGAGGCAAGGCGCCCGCCCTTGTGACCACGCATGTTTCGATACTCCGATCAGTTGATGGTGGGTGAATATCTGTTGCGGTGCATGATGATTCGCTGAACGTAGGCTCGCGGGCGTGTTCGCTGCGAGCAACTGCTAGTCCCACCGCGACCCCCGGTCGGCCGCGCCCAGTCGCCATTCGATGCCGGGACAGAACCCTGACGAGGGCAGATCACACCTGAGCCGCGCCACAGAACTCTTTTTTGCAACCGATGAGACTCCCCGAGACACTCCCCCCCATGGAACGGTCTAGCCCGTCAAGCTGGTCGAGAACGAGCCGGAAGAGGCTCGAAGCCACGTTGCCGGCAAATTCGTTGGCCGAGGCTGCCGATCCGGATGCGGGAAGCTCGCCGGCATCGGGAGTGACGGCGGTAGCGGCGCCGGATCCGGCGGCGAGGCCACCGGTGAGCACCGCGGCGACGAGAACCGTGGATGCAAGACGACGCATGGCGGGACGAAGCATGTTCAAACTCCAGTCGATGTGGCGTGCTCGTGGGGCGCTTCGGAAGTATCGAGATTCACCGACCCCGAACACGCTTTCGGTCACCGTGCAGGCAGGGCGCCTACCCGGCAGGGAAATCCACATACTGTTGCTGCACTTGATAATTCACTGAACACAACGAGACTGCGGACGGTGCGCCAGCGAATCGGAAGGTCGCGCAGGCCACCAGATGGTCGGCGGCGCTCCTCGTCCAGCGGAGGACTACGCCTGGCCCGAAGGCCTGTCCATGCTTCCCAGATCCTGCAACAACAGGGAGAGGGTCGCCCCGGCCATCCCGAGCAGCGGGAAGACCAGGTTCTCGAGCGAAGGATCCTCGAAGAACCGGGCGGACGATCCACCTTCGGCGGAACCGGTCGCGACGGCCTGCAGTGGATCGAGCCCCGACCACCCGTCGGCCGATGCGGACGCCGCCGCGGTGCCGGTGCCGGCAACGAGGCCGCCTGCGAGCACGGCCGTAGCCAGCACCGTGGATGCCATACGACGTCCCGTGAATCGAGACATGACGAACCCCCTCAGTCAGAGTTACCGACGATGCTCCCAACACACCGACCGGTGGCGTCGAACCGACGCCGGCGACAGCGTAGGCGACAAAACACCACCCCGAGATCGGATTCGAATACCACTGCCCCAATTGAGTATTCGTTCAACACAACCGAACCCCAGGACTACTCGACGCTCGCCAACCTCACGAAGGCTGCGGCGTCGAGGACCTCGCCGCGGGCGGTCGGATCGATTCCCGCCGCGACCAGTCGACGTTCCGCCTCCGCGGGCGAGCCCGCCCATGTCGCCAGCGCGGCCCGAAGGGTCTTGCGGCGCTGCGCGAATGCGGCATCGACGACCGCGAACACCCGCTTGCGATGCGCCTCGTCCATCGGCCACGGCGCGTTCTCGTAGCGGTCGATCCGGACCAGCCCGGACTCGATCTTCGGTTCCGGCCAGAAGACGTGACGCCCAACGGAACCCGCGCGCTTCACGCGACCGAAGAAGCACGCCTTGACGCTCGGCACCCCGTAGATCTTGCCGCCCGGCTGCGCAGCGAGCCGATCCGCGACCTCCGCCTGGACCATCACCAGGGCGGTGCGCAGGCTCGGGAACTCGGCGAACAGGTGCAGCAGCACGGGGACCGCCACGTTGTACGGCAGGTTCGCGACCAGCGCGGTCGGCTCGGCCGGCACCTGAGACTTCAGCACCCGCATGGCGTCCTCGAGGACGACGTCCAGGCGGGCGGACAGGTCGGGGGCTCGCTCGGCGACCGTCGTGGGCAGCCGGGCCGCCAGCTTCGGGTCGATCTCGACGGCGACGACCCGGTCGACCACGTCGAGCAGAGCCAGCGTCAACGAGCCGAGACCCGGGCCCACCTCGAGGACCACGTCGTCGCGGGTTACGCCGGACACCGCGACGATCTTGCGGACGGTGTTGCCGTCGTGGACGAAGTTCTGCCCGAGCTGCTTGGTGGGCCTGATGTCGAACTCGGCCGCCAGCGCCCGCACCTCGGCCGGTCCGAGCAGAGCCGCCTGCCCCCGCGGAGCGGATTCGGGCAGGTCGGAAGGGGCAGCGGGTTCGTCGGACACCCGGTGAATCTAGCGCAGCGGGACTAGCGCATGCCGAGTCGGCTGGTGCACGACGGCCACGCACCCCAACCCTGCGTCTGCTGGGTCTTGCTGGCGATGGCGATCTGCTCCTCCCGGGTGGCCAGATCGGCGCGTGCCGCATACTTCAGGCCGCCCTGCCGCTCCCAGGTGTTCTGGTCGAACTGCACGCCGCCGTAGAAGCCGTTGCCCGTGTTGATGGCCCAGTTGCCGGTCGCCTCGCACTGAGCGAGCGCGTCCCAGGTGGATCCGTTCGTCACCGGCGGCACCTCGGTGCCGGGCTTGGACCCCACCCGCACGACCTTCGGCTGCGCGGGCGTGGTGACGTTGGCGGCGACCTCGTGCCGCGCGGAC
Source organism: Rhodococcus sp. NPDC059234 (assembly GCF_042754225.1). NCBI lineage: Bacteria > Bacillati > Actinomycetota > Actinomycetes > Mycobacteriales > Nocardiaceae > Rhodococcus > Rhodococcus sp. NPDC059234. The sequence goes on along the minus strand of NZ_JBHZAH010000052.1, from coordinate 19,593 downwards.
TCGACGCCGTTGACGGTGGTGACCGCGTACGTCACGTCCTGGACGCCGGGCGTGCCCGCGTGCTCCTGAACCGTGCGGCTCATGTTCATCGTCGGGTCCTCGATGCGCTGCTCCGGCGGGGCCAGCGGCTGGGTCTCGACCTTGTTCTCGGTGCGGGTGCGGGTGACCTTCACGTCGAGGCCCTCGGTCACCGGCGTCTCCGGGGCGGGCACGACGGTGTCCGCCTGCTCGAGCGGCACGCCGTGCGCGGCGAGCAGGTCCCCGACGGTGGCCGCGGCCAGGCGCACGGGCGCGGGGACGGCGGCGCCGTCGATGAGGTTCACGATCTTCGGACTGATCACGTCCAGGTTGGCGCCGTCGAGCGGGAGCCGCTGCGAGCGGGACGCCGAGACGTGCACGTCACCCGCGAGGCTCTCCTGAGTGAGCGCCTCGTCCACCGTCAGCGCCGTCGTCCACAGGGTGCGCGGCGCGCCGTCGACCGTGAGGGTCAGCTCGCGGGCCCGGCGCAGCACCACCGTCTCGCCGTTGGACACCGCGGAACCCTTGGCCGGCGCCACCGCGTCTTTGTCACCGATCGTGTAGCCGGCGTCGGCGAGGACGCCACCGACGTCGGTGGACATCGTGCTCAGTGCGATGGACTCGCCGTCGACATCGACGGTCACCGTCTTGTGCCTGCTGACGGCCAGCACACCGCCGGCGAGCAGCGTGAGCAGAAGCGCCCCGACGACGAGCCGCAACAGCGGCGAATCGGCCTGGTTGATCCGAGTGAGAGGTGACACGAATAGTCCTGGTGCGGTCGGTTACCGGAGGGTGACCCCGGCCTTCATCGATCACAGTACGGTAACGAAAGGGGGGAGTTTCGGCAACCACAGCGCCGTGACCTGCACAGAGATCGCAGCACGTTAGTGTCTTCGCCGGGTTACCACCCGCGAAACGCAACAGGAAGCTGAATTGAATGCGCACACACAGACGCCGCAGATTCGTCCGACTACCCGTCCTATTCGGCGTCCTCGCCCTCCTCGGCCTGGTTTTCGGCCCAGGAACCGCTGCCGCACAGACCGATTCCGACAAGACCTACGTGATCGCCACTGACGTGACCTTCGCGCCGTTCGAGTTCCAGAACGAGCAGGGTGACTTCGTCGGAATCGACATGGACCTGCTCAAGGCGATCGCCGAGGACCAGCACTTCCGCTACGTGGTCAAGCCGCTCGGCTTCAACGCGGCGGTCCAGGCCCTGCAGTCGCGCCAGGTGGACGGCGTCATCGCCGGCATGTCGATCACGGACGAGCGCAAGCTGGTCTTCGATTTCTCCAACCCCTACTTCGATTCCGGCGTGCAGATGGCGGTCGCGAAGTCGAACGACGACATCAAGTCCTACGAGGACCTCCGGGGCAAGCGGGTCGCGATCAAGACGGGTACCGAGGGTGCGATGTTCGCGGACTCCGTCAAGGACAAGTACGGCTTCACCACCGTCACCTTCGACGACTCGGCCAGCATGTACGACGACGTCAAGACCGGTAACTCGGTCGCGGTCTTCGACGACTACCCGGTGCTGCTGTACGGCATCGCGCAGGGCAACGGACTCAAGGCGGTCGGGGCGAAGGAGGCAGGCAACTCCTACGGTTTCGCGGTCTCCAAGGGCCAGAACGCCGAGCTGATCGAGAAGTTCAACGCCGGGCTCGCGAATCTGCGCGCCAGCGGACAGTACGACAAGATTCTCGACACCTACCTCGGCGAGGGTGCACAACAGGCCCAGGGCGGGAACAACTTCTTCTCGCTTCTCAAGGACACCTATCCCCAGCTGCTCAAGGGTCTCTGGCTGACCATCGTGCTGACCGTGGTGTCGCTGGCGATCGCGCTGGTGCTCGGCCTCGTCTTCGGATTCCTTCGGGTGTCGAGCAGCAAGATCCTGCGCGGCATCGGCGTCACCTACGTGGACATCTTCCGCGGCACCCCGCTGCTGGTGCAGGCTTTCTTCATCTACTTCGGAATCCCCGCCGCGCTCGGCTTCCAGATGCCTGCGTTCACCGCCGGCGTCATCACCTTGAGCCTGAACGCGGGCGCGTACATCACCGAGATCATCCGAGGCGGCATCCAGTCCGTCGACAAGGGCCAGATGGAGGCGTCACGCAGCCTGGGCATGAGCTACATGGCGTCGATGCGCAAGGTGGTGCTCCCACAGGCGTTCCGCACCATGATGCCCTCGTTCGTCAACCAGGCCGTCATCACGCTCAAGGACACCTCGATCCTGTCGGTGATCGGTATCGCCGAGCTCACCCAGACCGGAAAGATCATCATCGCGAGGAACTTCGAGTCCTTCAACATGTGGCTCATCGTCGGCCTCTTCTACTTCGTCATCATCATGGCGCTCACCAAGCTCTCCAACCGACTCGAGAAGAGGATCAACGCATGAGCGAGTCGACAAGCGTGACAACCGAACCCAAGATCCGCGTCACCGGCCTCGTGAAGTCGTTCGGCGAAAACGAGGTACTCAAGGGCATCGACGTCGAAATCGCCAACGGTGAGGTGGTCTGCGTGATCGGGCCGTCCGGCTCCGGCAAGAGCACCTTCCTGCGTTGCCTGAACAAGCTCGAGGACATCACCGGCGGCACGGTGGTCGTCGACGGCTTCGACCTCACCGAAAAGAAGGTCGACATCGACAGGGTGCGCCAGCACATCGGCATGGTGTTCCAGCACTTCAACCTCTTCCCGCACATGACCGCGCTGGAGAACGTGATGCTGGCGCCGGTGCAGACCAAGCGCGCGACCAAGGAGGAGGCCAGGGCGACCGGGCAGAAACTGCTCGAGCGGGTAGGCCTCGGCGAGAAGGCGAATGCCAAGCCCGCCAACCTGTCGGGCGGACAGAAGCAGCGGGTGGCGATCGCCCGGGCGCTGGCCATGAACCCGGACATCATGCTGTTCGACGAGGCCACCAGCGCGCTCGACCCGGAGATGGTCGGAGAGGTGCTGCAGGTGCTCCGCGACCTCGCCGCGGAGGGCATGACGATGGTCGTGGTGACACACGAGATGGGCTTCGCGCGGGAGGTCTCCGACCGGGTGATCTTCATGGCCGACGGCTACATCGTCGAGGAGGGCACACCCGCCGACCTCTTCGGGAACCCGCAGCACGAGCGCACCCAGGACTTCCTGCGCAAGGTGCTGTGACCGCCCAGCGGCACGGCGGACGGTTCGTGACTAGCATGTGACCCGGACCACACCGGTGGCCGGGCCCGATCGCGGCCCGGCCACGCACGAACCAGGAGTTGCCATGCTGAGCACGATGCAAGACGCCCCACTGTCCATCGCGCAGATCCTGCGCCACGGCGCCACCGTGCACGCCGACGCGGAGGTGGTTACCTGGACCGATCAGGGTCCGCGACGCGAGAGCTACGCCGAGGTCGGCCGCCGTACCGCGGCCCTGGCACACGCGCTGCGTGGGCTCGGGGTCACCGGCGACCAGCGGGTGGCGACCTTCATGTGGAACAACGCCGAGCACCTCGAGGTGTACCTGGCCGTGCCCGCGATGGGCGCGGTCCTGCACACCCTCAACATCCGGCTCTTCCCCGAGCAGCTCGTCCACGTCGCCAACCACGCCGAGGACCACGTCGTCATCGTCGACCCCACGCTGGTCCCACTGCTGGCACCCCAACTGCCGCAGCTGACCACGGTCAAGCACGTCATCGTCACGGGCAAGGACACAGCGGGCCTGCAGGCGCCCGCCGGCGTGCAGGTGCACAGCTACGAGGAGCTGCTCGCCGGCCAGCCCCAGGAGTTCGACTGGCCCGAGGTGGACGAACGCAGCGCGGCCGCGATGTGCTACACGTCCGGGACCACCGGCGACCCCAAGGGTGTCGTGTACTCGCACCGTTCGATCTACCTGCATTCCATGCAGGTGTGCATGAGCGACGGCCCGAACCTGCGCCAGGGCGATCGCGCCCTCGCCGTCGTGCCGCAGTTCCACGCGATGTCGTGGGGGCTGCCGTACGCCGCCTTCATGATCGGCGCGTCGCTGATCATGCCGGACCGGTTCCTCCAGCCCGGCCCCCTCGCCGAGATCATCGCCACCGAGAAGCCGACGATGGCCGCGGCGGTCCCCACCATCTGGCAGGGTCTGCACCTCCACCTCGAGCAGCATCCGCAGGACATCTCCAGCATGAAGGAGGTGCTGATCGGCGGGGCAGCGGTGCCGCCGTCGCTGATGCGGGCGTTCGAGGAGGAGCATCAGGTCGCGGTGCTGCACGCCTGGGGCATGACCGAGACATCTCCGCTCGGATCCGTTGCCCGGCCGCCCGCCGGGGCCACCGGCGACGAGCGCTGGGCCTACCGGTTCACCCAGGGCCGTTTCCCCGCGTCGGTGCAGTCCCGGCTCGTCGACGACGACGGCGCCGTCGTCCCGCACGACGGCACCAGCATCGGCGAACTCGAGGTCCGCGGACCGTGGATCACCGGCTCGTACTACGGGGTCGACGCGGCGGACAAGTTCGACGACGGCTGGCTGCGCACCGGCGACGTCGGCACCATCACCGCCGACGGCTTCCTCACGCTGACCGACCGATCGAAGGACATCATCAAGTCCGGCGGCGAGTGGATCTCCTCGGTCGACCTGGAGAACGCCGTGATGGGACACCCGGCGGTCGCCGAGGCCGCCGTGATCGGGGTGCCCGACGAGAAGTGGGACGAGCGGCCGCTCGTGGCGGTGGTGCTGCGCGAGGGCAGCGGGGCGTCCATCGAGGACCTGCGCGACTTCCTGGCCGACAAGGTCGCCAAGTGGCAGCTGCCCGAGAACTGGGCGCTGATCGAGGAGGTGCCCAAGACCAGCGTCGGCAAGTTCGACAAGAAGCGGCTGCGGGCGACGTTCCAGGACGGCGGCCTGGACGTGGTTCGCCTGTGACCGCCGGGTCCTGACAAGCCCCTCGAACTGCCGCCGCCGTCAGATTCCGTAGACCCGCCTCGCGGTCGCGGTGGCGGCGGCGGCCAGTTCGAAGGGGTCCTGACCGCGCGTCTGTGCGAGCGAACGCACCGTGTAGGGCAAGCAGTACGGCTCGTTCGGCGCGCCCCGGAACGGGTGCGGGGTCAGGAACGGCGCATCCGTCTCGACGAGCAGTTGGTCGTCGGGGACGAGCTTCGCCGCCTCGTGCAGCTCGCGGGCGTTGCGGAAGCTGACGGTCCCGGAGAAGCTCAGCACGTAGCCCGCCTCGACGCAGGCCAGCGCCATCGTCGCGTCCGAGGAGAAGCAGTGGAAGATCACGGTCTCCGGCGCGCCCTCGTCCAGGAGAACCGTCAGCAGGTCGTGGTCTGCCTCGCGGTTGTGGATCATCAGCGGCTTGCGCAGTCGCTTCGCCAGGTCGATGTGCCAGCGGAAACCCTCGACCTGATCCTCGACGCCGGCGCACCCGTCGAGTTTGCCGGGCCAGTAGTAGTCGAGGCCGGTCTCGCCGACCGCGACCGTCCGGGGATCGGCGGCGAGGCGCTCGATCTCCGCCTTGGTCGCGTCGTCGAGAACGTCGGCCCGGGTCGGGTGGATCGCGACCGCGGCGTACACCCTCCGGTCCCAGTGCGCGGCATCCACCGCGAAGCGTGCGGCAGCGAGGTCGTCGGCGACGGTCACCACCCGACCGACGCCGACCTTCTCGGCGCGGTCGACGATTTCGGCCACCGAGGCCGCATCGGTCGCACCGCAGGCATCGAGGTGCGTGTGGGCGTCGATCAGCGGCGCGAGCGGCTCGGGCAGGTCCGGGGCCGGACGATCTCTGGGCACGCAGATACAGTAAACGCACCATGACTGCATCCACCCGGCCCCCGTTCTACATCACCACGGCGATCGCGTACCCGAACGGCGCACCGCATATCGGACACGCCTACGAGTACATCTCCTCGGACGCGCTCGCCCGCTTCAAGCGGCTCGACGGCTTCGACGTGTTCTTCATGACGGGCACCGACGAGCACGGCCTGAAGATGCAGCAGACCGCCGCGAAGGAGGGCATCGACGTCCGCGACCTCGCGGCGCGCAACTCCGACGTGTTCCAGGCGATGGACAAGGTCCTGGGCATCTCGTACGACCGGTTCATCCGCACCACGGACACCGATCACGAACTCGCGTGCCAGGCGATCTGGGAGCGGATGGTCGCGGCCGGCGACATCTACCTGGACACCTACGCCGGCTGGTACTCGGTGCGCGACGAGGCCTACTACACCGAGGCCGAGACCACCCTGCGCGAGGACGGCAGCCGGATCTCGACGGACACGAGGACCGAGGTCGAGTGGACCGAGGAGTCCACCTACTTCTTCCGGCTGTCCGCATACCAGGACAGGCTGCTCGCGCTCTACGAGTCGCACCCCGAGTTCATCGCCCCCGCCACCCGGCGCAACGAGATCGTCAGCTTCGTCTCCGGGGGGCTCAAGGACCTGTCGGTCTCACGCACCACCTTCGACTGGGGCGTGCCCGTGCCAGGCGACCCGTCGCACGTGATGTACGTGTGGGTCGACGCGCTCACCAACTACCTCACCGGTGTCGGCTACCCGAACACCGATTCCGAGGCGTTCACCCGGAACTGGCCCGCCGACCTGCACATCATCGGCAAGGACATCAGCCGCTTCCACACCGTGTTCTGGCCCGCATTCCTGATGTCGGCAGGCCTCGAGGTCCCCAAGCGCGTCTTCGTGCACGGGTTCCTCTACAACAAGGGCGAGAAGATGTCGAAGTCGGTCGGCAACGTCGTCGACCCGATCGAGATGGTCGAGCAGTACGGCCTCGACGCGCTGCGCTTCTTCCTGCTGCGGGAGATCTCCTACGGCCAGGACGGGAACTACAGCCACGAGGCGATCGTCACCCGGATGAACGCCGATTTGTCCAACGAACTGGGCAACCTCGCGCAGCGTTCGCTCACCATGGTCGCCAAGAACTGCGACGGCCGGGTGCCGACGCCGGGCGAACTCACCGACGACGACCGGGCCCTGCTCGCGCAGGCCGACGCGCTGCTCGAGAAGTGCCGCGCGGAGTTCGACGTCCAGGCGCTGCACCTCGCGCTCGAGGCGATCTGGCACGTGCTCGGCGAGACCAACCGGTACTTCTCGCAGCAGGAACCGTGGGTGCTGCGCAAGACCGACCCCGCTCGGATGGCGACGGTTCTGTACGTGACCCTCGAGGTCGTGCGGATCGTCGGGATCCTGGTCCAGCCGGTGATGCCGGATTCCGCGTCGAAGATCCTCGACCTGCTCGGACTGTCCGAGACTGCGCGCGACTTCGCGCACCTGGGCGAGCGGATCGTGGCGGACAGCCCGTTGCCCGCGCCGTCGCCGGTGTTCCCCCGCTACGTGGAGCCCGAAACCGCCTGACATGTCGGGTCGCGGCACATTCGACGACGGACGCCCGTCCGCCGAGGCAGGGGCGCTCGTCGCGGCAGTCACGGCCGCGTACCGGCGCGGCTGGCAGCCCGCGGACCTGGTGCACCTGACTCGTCGCGGCGGCGAGTGCCCGCCGCCGTTGGCCGCGGTCGCGGTGCTCTACCAGGCCCGGCAGACCCGCGCCGCGGAGCGCGCCCCGGCGGAGTGGTCCGACCAACTGCGGTCGCTCGCCGAGCAGTTCCCCGATCAGGCCCGGCTCGCGGACGGGGTGCCGGTCGCCGATCCTCGCGGTGACCGTCTCGCGGGTGCGCTCGTCGCGGGCCGGTCGGGGTTCCTGGGCTACCAGCTGTCGGAGCTGGCGGCGGAATGGAACCGGCTGCCGGACACGACGATCCTGCTGCCGCCGCCAGGGGAATGGCCGGCCGACCGTGCCGAGGCCCCCGAGCCCGGCGACGGCGCCGATCCCAAGATGCTCGGGCGGATTCGCGGCCTGCTCGCCAAGGCCGAGCGCACCGAGTTCGCGGAGGAGGCCGAGACCTTCACCGCGAAGGCCCAGGAACTGATGACGCGCTACGCGATCACCTCGACCCTGGTGCGCTCGCGGGTGGCAACGAGCCGAACGTCGGTGCACAGCCGCCGCTTTCACCTCGACAACCCGTACGTCACGGAGAAGGTGCACCTGCTGACCTCGATCAGCGAGGCGAACCGGGTGCGCACCGTGTGGGCCGCCGACCTCGCGATCGCCACCGCCGTCGGGACGCGCGTGGACCTACAGCAGGTCGACCTGCTGTTCACCTCGCTGCTCGTCCAGGCCACCCGATCGATGCAGTCCAGTGCCGCCGAGGGCCGCAGCGGCGCACGAACCACGCCCTTCCGCAAGGCCTTCCTCGCCGGGTTCGCCGCCCGGATCGGGCAACGGCTTCACGAGGCCGACGCCCGAGCCACCGAGGACGCCGCCGCGGACGAGGACGTGCCGCTGAGCGCCCTGATGCCGATCCTCGCCACCACGTCGGCGGAGGTCGACGCCGAGTTCACCCGGCTGTTCCCCGCGACCCGGAGGGCGCGGGCCCGGTCGGTGGACGCCCACGGCTGGCACGCGGGCCGCTCGGCGGCCGACAGCGCCTCGCTCTCGCCCGGCGCCCGTCCGATCCGCCGCGGCAAGTAGCGCGAAAAGGCTCCCCCACCTGCCCGGACAATAATTGTCGGACCCCGGGTGCACACTGTCGCCATGGGGAGCATTCGAACGCATATTCGACAGCTGGAAACGTCCGACGAGCAGTGGCACGCGCTGATCGGCGCACTCGCCGCCGCCTACGAACGCGGGTGGCAGCCCGCCGACCTGGTCCACGTCGCGGCCCGGTCCCTCGACGCCGCAACGGTCCGGAACGCCGCCGGGGCGGTGCTGCACGAGGCGCACGTGAGCGGGGCGTGGTCGCGGGCACCACGGGGGTGGCTCGACCAACTCCGCACGATCGCCGACACCCACCCGGCGGTGAACGGCCGGTCCGGGATCGACGCCACCCAGTGCGGGTCACTGACGTTCCTGTGGCGGCGACTTCCGCGTTGGCACGTCCTGTGCCCACCACCGTCCTCCTGGCCCACCCACCGTGCCGACGACCCTCTTGACGGCACGACCAACGCCGACCCGAAGGTACTGAACAAGATTCGCGGCCTGCTGGCGAAGGCCGAGAGCACCGAGTACACCGAGGAGGCGGAGACGCTGACAGCCAAGGCCCAGGAACTGATGACGCGGTACGCCATCGGCACGGCCCTACTCGAGGCCGCTGCGCCCGGATCCCGGGTGGTCGTGCACAGCAAGCGAATTCACCTCGACAACCCGTACGTGAAGCAGAAGGCTCTGCTCCTCACCTCGATCGGCGACGCCAATCAGGTGCAGACCGCCTTCACCGCACAGCTGGGCATCGCGACGGTGGTCGGGTCCCCGGTGGACCTCGAACAGGTCGAGATGCTGTTCACCTCGCTGCTGGTCCAGGCGAACCGTGCGATGCGCACCGCCGGCGAGACCGGTTCTCGCTCCGCACCTTTCCGCAAGGCCTTCCTGTTCGGGTTCGCAGTCCGCATCGGCCAGCGACTGACCGAGGCCGGCAAGGCTGCCACCGCGGAGGCGGTCGTCGAGTCGGAGGTCGAGTACCGAGACCTGCTGCCGATCCTCGCCAACCGCGCCGAGGCCGTCCGGGCGGAGGTCGCCCGGCTCTTCGGCCCCATGCGCGAGATGACCTGCTCTGCAGCCGATGCCCTGGGGTGGCACGCCGGCCGATCCGCTGCCGACGAGGCGACGCTCGTCTCCCCCGGGCCCGCGATTGCCGGGTGAGTGATGCACACGATTCGGGCGGAGCGCGCGATCGTGTCAGTCTTGTCCGATGCAGATCGAGCGGATCGGAGACGGCGGTACCCCGGCGGAGGTGCTGCGCGAGTTGTCGCGCTGCGCCGCCCGGCGCGGCGAAGACCCACCCGCCGCCCTGATCGGCGACTGGTTCGGATCCCGGGCGGTGCTCGCGCCGACGGTGCGTACCACCGCGGTCGAGCCCGCGAGGGCGTTCGACCTGACCTCCCACCATGCCAAGCCCGTCGACCCGGCGGCCGGCGACGGGACGATCGGCGGCGGGTGGATCGGCTACCGCTCGTACCCGGATCGGCCCGCCGGCGCGCCCGGCCTCACCCTGCCCGAGGCCGCGGGAGGCTGGACCGACAGCGTCCTGAGGCAGGACACGGACGGCTGCTGGTGGTACGAGTCGTTCACCGACGATCCGTGCCCCCCGCACTGGTCCGCCGCCGTGACCCGGCTCCGAACGGTCGCCCGGCCCTGGCACATCGACTGGACTCCACCCGACCGGGCCGCGCACCGCTACGGTGTCGAGCAGTGCCTGGAAGCCATCCGCCAGGGCGAGGTGTACCAGGCGTGCGTGTGCACCCACTTCCTCGGCCGCGCGCACGGCGATCCGCTGGACTTCTTCGCGGACGCGGTCGAGGCGACCCGGCCTGCGCGTGCAGCTTTCGTGGCGGGCGAGTGGGGCGCGGTCGCCTCGCTGTCGCCGGAGCTCTATCTCGCCCGCGACGGCGACCGAGTCACCTCGAGCCCGATCAAGGGCACGCTCCCCATCTCGGGCGATCCGGAACTGCTCCGCGCCTCCACCAAGGATGTCGCCGAGAACGTGATGATCGTCGATCTGGTTCGCAACGACCTGGGCCGGCTCGCCCGCCCTGGATCGGTCAGGGTGACCGACCTGCTCGGCGTCTATCCAGCACCCGGTGTCTGGCACCTGGTCTCGACCGTCGAAGCCACCGTGCCGGTCTCCACGACCACCGCCGACCTGTTCGAGGCGAGCTTCCCGCCTGCGTCGGTCACCGGCTGCCCGAAACACCGGGCCCGCCAGCTGCTCTCCGAGTGGGAACCGAGCTCGCGTGGGGTCTACTGCGGGACCGTCGGTTTCACGGCGCCCCGAGCAGGTACGGAGCTGAATGTCGCGATCCGGACCGTCGAGTTCGATCCACACGGCGGGGCGAGGCTCGGCGTCGGCGGCGGCATCACCATCGACTCCGACCCGGACGCCGAATGGCAGGAATGCCTGGACAAGGCGGCGAGCATCCTGTCACTCGGGCTACCGACCACCCGCTTCTGAGTCGAACCGGATGCCGCACGGCGTCATTCGGACCCGCACTCACCGCGCGCGGATCCCGACAGCTCGAAGTCCGTCCACCGTTGCGCCGACAACTCCGCGCTGGACGAGCAGATCCGGTCGACGATCGACTCCGCGTCCACCCGCCACGCCCGCAGGACGCCGTCGCCGTCGCCCGCGAAGACGGTCTCCGATTCCGGCCGGAACGTAACCTGCCACCGCCCCTTCCCCGCCGTCGCGATGGGACCGCCGACCTCGCGCATGTCATCGGCATCCGACACGTCCCACAGTCGAACCGTGCCGTCGTCGCTGCCGCTGACCACGTGCCGTCCGTCCGGGTCGAACGACACCGAGTACACCGTCCCGGTGTGCCCGCGCAGCGCCGCGCCCCTGATCTCGAGCGAACCGTCGGATCGCCTGTCCCAGACCAGAACCGACTGGTCGTCGTCTCCCGCCACCATCGTCGTCCCGTCCGGGCTGAACGCGATCGAGTTGATCCCGTTGCGACGGCCGCCGGTGGTGACGGCCACCGGAGTCGGGCGCGCGCGATCGCGCACGTCCCAGGCATGGATCCCGCCGTCCGCATCGGCGGCCACCAGGTTCCGCCCGTCCGGGCTGAACGCGACCGTCCGGACCAGATTGCTCGGCCCGCCCAGCGGCTCGCCCCACGGCACCGGCCGCTGCGGATCCGCCAGGTTCCACAGCCGCACACTCGTGTCGTCGTCGCCGATTGCCAGGGTCGAGCCGTCGGGGCTGAACGCCAGCTCCCAGGTGAACCGCGTGCGGGTCAGAATCGGCTCGCCCAGTGCGAGCGGGTGCTCGCGGTCGCGTACGTCCCACAGCTGCACCTGCCCACCGTTGGTGGGTGCGGTCGCCATCAGCTCACCGTTCGGCGACAGGGCCACCACGTGTGCGCCACCGAAGGGCCGCGGCATGGCGGTCGCGCTCGCGAACGTCGCCCGGCCACCGCCGACCAGCCGCCACAACCGGATCACCGAGTCGTAGCCGCCGGTGGCCATGAGCGAGCCGTCCCGCGACATGGCGGGCAGCGTCAGCGCGGACTCCGAGACGGCCAGTGCGGTACGGGGCAGAGTCCACACCCGCACCATCGAGTCCTGGCCGCCGGTCACGATCGTCTCGCCGTCCGAGACCAAGGCCAGGGCGGGGACGCCGCCGCCGTTCCCCGTCAGCGCGGGCCTGAGCTCGCGAAGGCTGCCGCGGGCCGGGTCCACCGACCACCGCTTCACGGTCCCGTCCCAGGACGCGCTGACGAGCGTCGCACCGTCGGACGCGAACGCGATGGTCCAGATCGCGACGGTGTGGGCCTGGACCGGCACCCCGATTGGGCGCACCGCGGCCACGTCGGTCGCGTCGAACAGCCGCAGGACACCGTCGTCGCTGCTGGCGGCGAGCGTTCGGCCGTCCGGCGAGAACGCGACCGAGTGCACCACGTCCCCGAATCCGCCGAGCACCGAGGGCAGCGGGGTCGGTGTGCCGGGGTTGGACATGCTCCACAGCCGAACTGTGCGATCGTCGCTCGCCGTCGCCAGCACCGCGGAGTCGGCGCGGAACGAGACCGTCCGCACTCCGCCGGCGTGCGCGCTGAGCACCGTCTTGGGAAAGTCACCCGAGGCCGGGTTCGAGGTGTCGAACAACGTCACCGTGCCGTCGTCGTTCGGCGCGGCGAGGGTCCGCCCGTCCGGACTGAACCGGATGTTGTGCACCGTACGGGCCCCGGCACGGGCCGCCACCAGCAGCGGCTTCGGTTCCGAACGATTCGTGACGTCCCAGATGTACACGGTTCCGTCGCCGCTGCCCGCCGCCAGAATATTGCCGTCCGGGGTGAACGACACCGAGGCCATGTACTTCTGGGGTCCACCGAGCGGGACCCCGATCGGTCGCGGGTCGGCGCGGTCGGTCAGGTCCCACAGCCGGACCGTGCGGTCGTCGCTCGCCGAGGCCATCGTCTTGCCGTCACCGGTCACCGCCACGCCGTACACCGGACCCTGATGCCCGCTGAGCGCTCGGCCGACCGGAGTCGACTCGGTCGCGATCAGACCGGCGTAGGCGGAGTCGTTCCCCGGCCGCATCTGCCAGGCGGCCAGCGACAGGCGCGCGGCAGTCGTCGGGTCGGACTCCCGCAAGGAGTCCGCGAGTGCCACCACCTGACGGAACTGTGCGGCGCTGCGTTCGGACTCGGCGCGACTCTTCGCCGTCCACGCCATCGACACCGCCACCAACGCGATGACGGTCGACACCACCAACGCGGCCATCACCGCCCGCTGCACCCAGGTGTTGCGCCGCACGTGCTGGGTCGAGGCGGCGAGGAACTCCGAGGCACCCGGGGTCAGGGACGACGAGACCCGGGCCGCGCCGAAGCCCTCGACCGCGGCCCTCGACCCGTCGTGTTCGGCGACCGTGTCGAGGCGGGTTCGCTGATAGAGCAGGCTGTTGTCGCGCTCGGACTGTTCCCACCGCGTCGCGTCCTCCTCGATCTGCTGGCGCAGGGCCGAGTACGACCGGTCCTCCTGGATCCAGGTCTTGAGCCGTGGCCACGCCTCGATCACGGCATCGTGGATGAGCTCGACGCTCTCGGTGTCCGCCACGAGGACCCGAGCCGCGATGAACTGGTCGACGACCTGCTGCCCGGCAACCGTGTCGTCGCCGGCGAGTGCCAGCAGCTGCGGCAGGGTTCGGCGAATCTTGACGTCGGTGCCCGTGTGGGTGACGTACACCAGGTGCACCATGATCGAGCGCGCCAGCACCCGGCCGTGCTCGTCGAGGTCCTCCCAGGTTCGTTCCGCCGTGGCCGCCACCGATCCGCGCACGCCCCCGGTGGAGCGGTAACTCGCGACCGTCAGCGCGCCGCCGCGGCGCCGCTCCCACATCGTGTCCAGCAGGTGCGAGAGCAGCGGCAGCACGGTCCCGCTGCCCTCGGAGGAGGTCAGCACGCCGAGGTCGTGGAGGATCAGGTCGACCAGTCCCGACTCGAGCTTGAGTCCGATCAACTGTGCGGGCTGGGTGATCACCTCGACCATCTCGGCTCGCGTCAACGGCGCGATCGCCTTGCTGCGTCGTTCGAGTGCCTCTGCCAGCACCGGGTACGACAATGCCTGACCGTAGAAGTCCGACCGCATGGTCGCGATGACCGACGGCGCGGCATCCGGCGTCTCACCGGAGCCGAGCGTCGACGCGGCGTAGTCGAGGACGGTCAGGAATCGCACGCGCTCGGCATGGTCGGCGCACTGGGTGAACAACTCCTCGCTCTGGTCGACGACGATGACCAGCGACGGCGCCCCCAGCCGCCCCGCCGCCGCGCGCACCGCACGCCGCACACCCTCCCGGCTCGGCCGACCGACCACCGCCGCCAGTTCCGGCAGCGCTTCGCTCATCGCGTCCAGCGGATTCGGTCCCGGCGTGAACACCACGCTCGCGCAGGCCGCCACCTCCGAGTCGGGGTCCCTGCGGGCCAGGTCCGGGACGAGCCCCGCCTGAACCATGGACGACTTGCCCACGCCGGACGCTCCGGTGACGATGACCAACCCTTGGCCCTGCGCCGATATGACGGCGTCGGCGAGACCGCGCAGGCTCGCGCTCCGCCCGAAGAAGAGTCGGGCGTCCTCGACCCGGTAGGGCTCGAGACCCCGGTACGGCCGCATCCCGGAAACCGGCGGCGCCGCGGCGACCGGCTTGGCGGACTCCGCCCGTCCGCGGACGGTGCCGCCCTCGCGGGCGTCCCGCCACCATTCGTGCCACCGCTTGACGGAGTACAGGCCGGGGGCGGGCGGCTGGGCACCGTGCAGTTCCTGGGCGATGCGGATGAGGACGACGAGAACGGGGCGCACCGAGTCGAAGCTCGCGGGCACCCGCTTGCCCGACCGCCAGTCGCTGAGCCGTTGCACCGAGACCTGCTTGTCCGCACCGAGCGCCCGCCCCAGCGCCGAGGACTCCGACACGACGGTCTTGAGGGCAGGCCCTCCGGCGGTCGCGAACAGCAGCCGCAACTGGTCCGCGAACAGCAGCCGCGCCTCGGCGGCCGGGTCGCTCGGCAGGGCCCCGTCCCCGTCCGGCGGGTCGGCGAGTGGGCTCTGCGGGGCCGGTTCCGAACCCACCTCGCGATCGCCCTGTCGGCCATCCGTCATCGTCGATCACTCCTCGTTCACCCCGGCGGAATTCCGCTGCGGAAAAGTTCCTCACCGGCGTTGAACTGGGACGATACCCGACAAACACTGCACACCGATTGGTCGGGTTCACTGCGGCGAGCAGAGTCGACCTCGGCGCCCGGCGACCGGCGCCACGACGCAGCGCCGGCGGGAACTAGGAGTTCGAGGGGTAGTTCCCGCCGGGCAGCGACGTCATCTGAACGCACCGATCCCGAACCCGTGGAGCAACCGTGAGCAGACTCGCCGTCAAGATCGCATCGATGGTCCCGCCGACCCTCGCCGCCGCCCTCGTCGTCGCCGCCTCCGTCGCACTCATCATGGTGATGGCGGCGCCGCCGAACTGAGGGCCGCATCCCGACCCGTCCCGCTACTCCTTGCGGGCCTCGAGCACCGCCTCGTAGACCTCACGCTTGGACACCCCCGCGGTGGCCACCATCGCGCACGCGTCCTTCAGGCGTGCGCCCTCTGCCACCAACCGCTCGACTTCACCGACGAGGTCCTCGGGCTCGGCCGCGACTGGACGGGCGCCCTCGAGCACGACGGTGATCTCGCCCCGGACCCCCTCCGCGGCCCACTCCGCGAGTTCGGCGAGAGTCCCGCGGCGCACCTCCTCGTATGTCTTGGTCAACTCCCGGCACACCGCCGCCCGTCGCTCGCCCCCGAGCACGGCGACGGCGTCCGCCAGGCAGTCCGCCAGCCGATGCGGCGCCTCGAAGAACACGCATGCCCTCGGCTCGGCCGCCAGCGCCTCCAGCCACGACCGCCGCTGCCCCTGCTTGCGGGGCGGAAATCCGTCGAAGCAGAACCGCTCGACCGGCAGTCCGGACAGCGCGAGTGCCGTGGTGACCGCCGACGGACCGGGCAGACAAGTCACCGGCAGGTCCTTCGCCACGCAGGCAGCAACGAGCCGGTAGCCGGGATCGCTCACCGAGGGCATGCCGGCGTCGGTGACCAGCAGCACCGTCCGCCCCTCCTCGACGTCAGCGACCAGGGCGGGCAGCCGGGCGGTCTCCACCTGGTCGTAGAAGCTGACCACCTTCCCGGTGATGGTGACGCCGAGCGCCGAGGCGAGGTGCTTGGTCCGACGGGTGTCCTCGGCCGCGACGACGTCCGCGGTCGCGAGCGCCTCCCGCAACCGGTCCGAGGCGTCGCGGACCTCCCCCATCGGCGTCGCGGCAAGGACCAGGCAACCATTCATGGTCGACAGCCTACGATCGACGGGTGACCCAGTTGACGGACGAGCGTGCGACGCCCCCCGTCGACCGTCGAACCCTCCTCAGCCCCGGCCCGATCGCCCCTTCCCCGAACCACGGGCCGACCGACCGCTTCCGCGGCTGGGTCGTGACCGCATTCGTCACCGCGATCGCGGCGATCACCCGGTTCTCGATGCTCGGCTACCCCACCGACGCGGGCACCCCGGTGTTCGACGAGAAGCACTACGCGCCGCAGGGCTGGCAGGTGCTCACCGACGGCTGGCTCGAGGACAACCCGGGCTACGGGCTCGTCGTACACCCACCGGTCGGCAAGCAGATGATCGCGATCGGCGAGGCGATCTTCGGATACAACGGCTGGGGCTGGCGGTTCACCGCGGCGGTCGCGGGCACTCTGCTGGTCCTGCTTGTGCTGCGGATCGTGCGGCGGATGACCCGCTCGACCCTGGTCGGCGCGATCGCGGGGGTGTTGCTCATCGCGGACGGCATGACCTTCGTGTCCTCGCGGATCGGGATGCTCGACATCTTCATGGCGCTGTTCGTGGTCGCCGCGTTCGGCTGCCTGATCGTCGACCGCGACCAGGTGCTCGAACGGATGGCCCGGGTGTACGCCGAGGGCCGGATCCTCGACACCGCCTACGGTCCACGCCTCGGCGTGCGCTGGTGGCGGTTCGGCGCGGGTCTGATGCTCGGGCTGGCGTGCGGCACGAAATGGTCGGGCCTGTACTTCATCGCCTTCTTCGGCCTGATGAGCGTCGCCTTCGACGTCGCGGCACGGCGCCGGTACGGGGTCACCCGACCCTGGGTCGGGGCGGGGCTTCGCGACGTCGGACCTGCGTTGTACGCACTCGTACTGGTCCCGATCGGCGTGTACCTGTCGACGTACTGGGCCTGGTTCGCCTCCGAGACCGGCGTCGACCGTCATGCGGTCGGCTCGAAGATCGGGTTCGGCGGATCGTTCTCCTTCGTTCCCGAGGCGCTGCGCTCGCTCTGGTACTACAGCGGGAACGTGCTCGACTTCCACGCCGGCCTGACCAACTCGGCGGGCAACCACCACCCGTGGGAGTCGAAGCCGTGGACGTGGCCGATGGGCCTGCGGCCGATGCTGTACTACTTCGCCGAGGGCGACCAGGTCACCGGCTGTGGCGCGTCGAGCTGCGTCAAGGCCGTCATGCTGATCGGCACGCCCGCCATGTGGTGGCTGGCCCTGCCGATGCTCGCCTGGGCGCTCTGGCGGACGCTGGTCGGCCGGGACTGGAGGTACGCCGCCGTGCTTGTCGGCTACGGCGCCGGCTTCCTGCCGTGGTTCGCGACCATGGACCGCCAGATGTACTACTTCTACGCAGTCGCGATGGCGCCGTTCATGGTGATGGGGCTGGCCCTGGTGTGCGGGGAGGTCCTCGGCCGGGCCACGGACGCGGCGGAGAGACGCGGCACGGGGCTGCTCGCGGTCTGCCTGTACGTCGGGCTGGTGATCGCGAACTTCGTCTGGCTGTGGCCGATCCTCACCGCGCTGCCGATCACCCCCGACGCCTGGCAGCAACAGCTCTGGCTACCCAGCTGGCGTTGACCTGGATCGAGCGCGCGGCATCGTCAGCCGCCGCGTGCGCTCCGCCTGGAGGATCAACGGGTCGTGACACAGGTCGCGGTACAGCGACACGCACAATCCGATCATGACCAGGACGAACGGTGCCGCCGCGATGATCGTCATCGTCTGCAGGCCGTTCAGTGCGTCCTCGCCGCCGGTCCACAACAGCAGGACCGCGACTCCACCGGTGAGCAGGCCCCAGAACACCACCACCGCGCGGGTCGGGCGCATGGTGCCGCGCTGGGACAGCGTGCCCATCACCAGGGACGCCGCGTCGGCCCCGGACACGAAGAAGATCGCCACCAGGATCATCACCAGGACCGTCGAGACCCCGGCGAGCGGCAGGTGGTCGAGCATCCCGAACAGCTGAGATTCGGAACTGCCGCGGCCCGCGAGGTCGACGCCGTCACGCTGCTGCCCGATGGCGGCGCCGCCGAACACGGAGAACCACAGCAGGCTCACCAGGCTCGGCACGAGGATGACGCCGACGACGAACTCCCGGATGGTCCGGCCGCGACTGATCCGGGCCAGGAACATCCCGACGAACGGGGTCCACGAGATCCACCACGCCCAGTAGAAGATCGTCCACGACGACAACCACTCCGCCGTGTCCGGATTGCTCGACGCCGCAGAGCGGGCCGACATCTCGGCGATCTGGCCGGCGTACGCGCCCAGCGTCGTCGGGATCATGTTCAGGATCAGCACCGTCGGGCCGAGCACGAACACGAACACCGCCAGCACGAGCGCGAGCACCATGTTGGTGTTCGAGAGCCACTGGATGCCCTTCGACACACCGGAGACCGCGGACGCGACGAAGGCGAGCGTGAGGACCGCGACGATGCTGACCAGCAGCATGGTGCCGGCCTCCTCGAGCCAGCCGGTGACCTCGAATCCCGACCCGATCTGCAGGGCGCCGAGACCGAGTGAGGCTGCGGTTCCGAACATGGTCGCGAAGATCGCGAGAATGTCGATGACCCGTCCGATCGGGCCCTCGGCGCGGCGACCGAGCAACGCGATGAATGCGGAACTGAACAACTGCTTGCGGCCGCGCCGGTAGGTGCCGTAGGCGAGCGCCAGCCCGACCACCGCGTAGGTCGACCACGGGTGCAGGCTCCAGTGGAACATGGTGGTCGCCATCGCGGTGCCGACGCCACCGTCGGTTCCGGGCGGCGGTGTGACGAAGTGCGCGAGTGGTTCGGCAACACCGAAGAACATCAACCCGATGCCCATCCCCGCACTGAACATCATCGCGATCCAGCTGACGGTGCTGAATTCCGGCTTCTCGCCGTCCTTTCCGAGCGGGATGCGACCGAACTTGCTCACCGCCAGCCACAGCGCGAAGAGCACGAATCCGGAGGCGGCCAGAATGAACAGCCACCCCATGTTGGTCACCAGCCAGTCGAGGACCGACCCGGTGACCGAGTCGAAGCCGTCGGGCGCGGCGATGCCCCAGATCAGGATGGCCGCGACGATGGCGGTGGTGACGCCGAACACGACGTAGTCGGTGCGCGGCCCGCCGACGGGGCGTGGACTCTCGTCGGGTTGGCCTGAATCCTGCTCGGTTCGATCAGTATTGGCCAGCATGCACGCTTACGTTGCTTGCCTTCGTGCCCAAATGCAACCGCAGGCGGGTGCGCGCGTCGCACCCG
>NZ_JBHZAH010000051.1:0-32998 GCF_042754225.1 Rhodococcus sp. NPDC059234 | reverse complement strand
CCGGTACCCAGGTACCGGGTCCTTCGTCGTTTTCGGCGTGTCAGGATGGCGGCATGAGCCGAACCTGGTGGGTGATCAAGCATGTCGCTTTCGAGGGTCCCGCACTGATCGGGACCATGTTGGACGCCAAGGGGATTCGGTACGAGGTCCGCGAGCCGTTCGAAGGCGACCCGCTGCCGTCGCCGCCTCAGTGCGTCGGGCTCGTGGTGATGGGCGGGCCGATGAATGCGATGGACGACGCCGCGCACCCGCACCTGGCCGCCGAACGGGCACTGATCCGCGGCTGTGTGGAGCGTGGGGTCCCGGTACTCGCGGTGTGCCTCGGTGCGCAGCTGCTCGCGGCCGCGCTCGGCGGACGCGTGTACGAAGGCCCCGCAGGCGAATTCGGCGCCGGACGGGTCGCCGTGACCGAGGCCGGGCGGGCGGACCCGGTGGTGGGCGGACTCGGCGTCGCACTGCCGGTCGTGCACTGGCACGGCGACACCTTCGACCTGCCGGACGGCGCGGTCCTGCTCGCCGGCAGCGACGCGTACGCGCATCAGGCCTTTCGATTCGGCGACAGCGCCTACGGCCTGCAGTTCCACGTCGAGCTGACCGTCGACGAACTTCCCGTGCTGCGCGCGCACATGCCGCCGGGCACCGTGCCGGACGTGGACCACCTCGCCCGAGTCGAGGAGGTGGGCCGGACGGTCATCGGTGCCTTCCTCGAGCTGTCGTCCGGACGTGAGCGCGTTCACCCTGAGGCCCGAAGAGGCTGACGATCTCGGTCGGTTCGTCGGACGGATTGCCGAACCAGTGCGGGACATGGGTGTCGAACTCCGCGACCTCGCCGGGGGTGAGGACGACGTCGTGCTCGCCGAGCAGCAGCCGAAGCCGACCGGACAGCACGTAGAGCCACTCGTACCCGTCGTGCACCTGCCGTCGCGGCTCGCCGCGCGGCCAGTGCGGGGGATAGACCTGCTTGTAGGCCTGGAGGCCGCCGGGGCGCCGGGTCAGGGGGATGATCGTGACCCCGTTGCGGATCACGGGGCGTTGGTGGATGCGTGGGTCGCCGGTCTCGGGGGCGCCGACCAATTCGTCCAGGGGCAGCTGGTGGGCGCGGGCGAGCAGGAGCAGGAGTTCGAGGGTGGGTCGGCGCCTGCCGGATTCGAGCCGGGACAGGGTGCTCACCGAGATGCCGGTCGACTCGGACAGCTGAGCCAGCGTCGCGCCGCGTTGTCGGCGGACCTCGCGAAGCCTCGGGCCGACGGCATCGAGCACCTCGTCGAGGCCGGACTCGTCGGGGGTCATGCCACAGTTTGCCGTTTCGGCAACGGTTCTTGTCAAGCGCGGTGACGAACGGGGACAGTCGACGGGAGACGACACGAGCGAGGGGAGAACCGGTGAACGAGAAGTACGACGTGGTTGTGGTCGGTGGCGGTGCGGCCGGGCTCAGTGGGGCCCTGACGTTGGCCAGGGCCCGACGGTCGGTGCTGGTGGTCGACGCCGGCGATCCGCGCAACGCGCCGGCCGGGCACGTGCACAACTACCTGGCACGAGAGGGCACGCCGCCGGGCGAGCTGCTAGCCGCAGGCCGGTCCGAGGTGACCGGCTACGGCGGTGAGATCGAGTCCGGTCGGGTCGCCTCGGCTCAGCGGGCCGGCACGGACGGATTCCGGGTGGTTCTCGACGACGGCCGGTCGGTGCTCGCGCGTCGACTGCTGGTCACCACCGGGCTGGTCGACGAACTGCCCGAGATCCCCGGGGTGGCGCAGCGGTGGGGCCGGGACGTGCTGCACTGCCCGTACTGCCACGGCTGGGAGGCGCGCGATCAGGCGATCGGGATCCTGGCTACCGGCCCGCTGGCGGTCCACCAGGCGCAGATGTGGCGGCAGTGGAGCGCGGACATGACCCTGTTCCTGCACACCGCGCCCGCGCCGACGGCGCTGGAGCTCGAGCAGTTGACGGCGCGTGGCGTCGCCGTGGTGGACGGGGAGGTCGCCGGGCTCGAGGTTCGCGGCGATCGGCTGGCCGGCGTGCGGATGACGTCCGGTGAGATCGTCCCGCGCGAGGCCGTGGTGGTCCCGCCCCGGTTCACCGCCCGCGCCGACGTGCTGGCGAGCCTGGGGATCGAACCGGGCGAGCAGGAGATGGGCGGGCACGTGATCGGCAGCTACGTCGCCGCCGACCCGACCGGCGCCACGGCCGTTCCCGGCGTCTGGGTGGCCGGTAACGTCGCCGACCCGCGAGCCCAGGTGATCGTCGCGGCCGCCGCGGGCCTGAACGCCGCGGCGGCGATCAACGCGAGCCTGATCGAGGAGGAGATCGAGTCGGCGACGAAGGTTGCGGTGCGCTAGTCCATCTCGTAAAGGTTGCGGCGCAACAGCTTTCCGGTCGCGTTGCGGGGGAGCTCCTCGAGGAAGACGATCTCGCGGGGCACCTTGTACCGGGCGAGATGCTCCTTGACGTGGGACTTGAGCGCCTGCACGTCACGGTCGGAGTCGGAGGAGGGGACGACGAAAGCCTTGAGCCGGTGGCCGAATTCGGCGTCCTCGACCCCGATCACGGCAGCCTCCACCACGTCCGGGCGGTCGGCGAGCAGGTTCTCCACCTCCAACGGATAGACGTTCTCGCCGCCCGAGACGATCATGTCGTCGTCGCGGCCGTCGACGAACAGCAGGCCGTTGCGGTCGAAGTGCCCGACGTCACCGGTCGAGAGAAGTCCGTCGATCCGCTCCTTGTCGCGGCCGTCGGTGTACCCGTTGAAGCTCAGCCCGCTGGAGACGAAGATCCGGCCGACGACGCCGGGTTCGGTGACCCGGGTGCCCGCGTCGTCGAAGAGTTCGACGTGGCAGGTGACCGGCGCGCGGCCTGCGGTGCCGGGCGCCAGGGCCAGATCCGCCGGGGTCGCGACGGTCGCGACGGCGACCTCGGTGGAGCCGTACAGGTTGTGCAGCACGGGCCCGAAGGACTCGGTGGTGCGGTTGGACAGGTCCGGCGAGATGGCCGATCCGGCCGCGAAGATCACCTTGAGGTTGGTGGTGTCGTAGCGGGTCAGGACCTGCGGGCCGAGATCGATGATGCGCTGCAGCATGGTGGGCACGACCACGAGGACGTCGGCCCGGTTCTCGGCGACCAGTGCGATTGCCTGTTCGGGGTCGAACCTGCGTTGCATGACGACGGTCTGGCCGAGGGCGAGGGCGAGGGCGAACTGGGACAGTCCGGTGCCGTGGAATGCGGGCGCGGACATCACCATCGTCTGTCCCGGACGCAGCGGGACCCGGTCGAGAAACTGGGCCGAGGCGAGCGGAGACGTGTGCTCGCGCGGGGCGCCCTTGGGAGTGCCGGTGGTGCCACTGGTCAGCAGCACGAAGCTGCCGTGGACCGGTGGGGGCGAGAGGGTGTCGGTGCTTCGGCCCGCGACCAGGTCGTCGATGGAGGTCGCACGGCCCGTGTCCTCACCCCAGGAGAGGAACAGTCGCACGTCGGACGGCAGTGCCGTGGCCACCGCCTCGAACTCCTCGTCGTAGACGAACGCTCGAACCTGTTCGCGCGCAGCGACATCCACGAGTTGCGGGGCCGCGAAGCCGGTGTTCATCAGTACCAGCTTGGTGCCGAGCTTCGCCGCGGCGAGCATGGCGAGTACCAGGCCGCGGTGGTTGCGGCACATTGCGCCCATCACGGAGCCCGGGGTGATGCCCTCGGCCGACCATGCCCGGACCAAGGCATTGGACTGCTGCTCGAGGTCGAGATAGGTGAGCTGCCCGCGCTCGTCGATCACGGCGACCGCGTCCAGTCCGTGCACGGCGTGGGCGTGGATCGGTCCCGCGAAGGGGCCGAACTTGCCGACCGCGAGGATCGAGGTGATGCCGCGATCGAGGCGGGGGAAGGGGACGAGTCCCGACCGGACCATCACCCGGGCCGCGCCGAGTGTGTCGATCACCTTGGTCACTACACCTGGCATCGCTCTCCCCCTGGGAAACGGATCCGGTACACCCCCGAGCCTAGTGGCGGGTGGCCGGATGCCGCCGCGCTTTGGACGAGCGTCGGCCGCCCGAGTCGACTACCGCGCGGTGTCGATGTTCGCGTAGCGGCGGATGGCAGACCGGAGCACGACCTCGATCTCGTCCCCGCCGAGTTCCGCCGGCGCGGTGACCACGTTCAGTTCCGGGCACCAGAGGATCCGTGAGTCGACGGCGCTCGCGGCGCGACTGAGCCCAGCGCCCCACTCGGGCAGGGCCTCGTGCAGGTCGACACACGGATCCCAGGCGAGGATCCACTCCTCGAGCCGGTCCCATCTGAGGTCGTCGGCGTCGACGCTCACGCACAGCATCGAGCCAGTATCGCGCTGCAAGCTGAAGGAATGCTGAGGGTTTCTCGAGCGCTGCGGACGACTTGCCGATCGTGACCGCGCTACCCGCCTGCCGGGATCAGTTCATCGGGCTGCATCGTGACCGGGTCGACCGCGTCGCGTAGCTGTGTGCGCACGCTGTCGATTTCGGCGTCGGACAACCCACCTGCACGCAGGTATCCAGCTGCGCCGCCGTGCACCCGATCAAGCCAGTCCATGACTGTCTCGATCGCATCGACCGGCGACTCCGTTGCCAGGGCGCGAAGTCTCGGCACGGCAGGAATGCCCAAGGACGTGATGAGACCGAGCAACTGCTCGGCGAACGGGCCCGCCAGGTTCTCTCCCGTACGCGTGTAGTCCTCGACGATCGCCTGCCGTTCGACATCGGCGAGCATCAGCAGCATCGCCGAAATCAACCCGGTCCGGTCCTTTCCTGCAGTGCAGTGGAAAAGCACCCCCGGACGAGACCCGTCCGCAGGAGTGACGATGCTCCTCGCTGCGGTTGCGAACGCGGCAGCACTGTTCTCGAGAATCGTCAGGTAAAGATCACTCAACATCGGAACCTGATCGACGATGTTCTGAATCTGATCGTCAGTCAGCGATCTACTGCGGCCATCGGAGGGAAGCAGCTGCTGCACGAGCTCGTCCATGGCCCCACCCTGAACGGGCAGCGAGACGAACCGGACGGAACCATCCGCAGGAAGCACATCCGGTGCCCGGCGCCGCTCGCCCTCGGTCCGCAGATCCACGACCGTACCGATCCCCAACGACACCAACTGCTCAACTCCCATCGGAGTGAGCGAACTCAACGCGTCGGAGCGATACAGCACCCCCGCGCGCACCGCACCGCCACCCACGAGTGGCAGCCCCGCAAGACTGCGGGCGTTGTGAGTTACCTCGAGCATCGGGGACAGATCCATCCGAACTACTCCTCACTCGACGTCAAGTGAACCTCGATGAGCCGACAACGATGCAAATCGTACGGGGAAGGAGTGCAGTGCGGGTGAAAGCCCGACCACATGGTCGGGCAGGGGCGATGGCCTGTTCTCGGCCCGCGAACACGAATCTGCCCCCGCGGCGCGTGGCGGCGGGGACGGACTCGAATGCGGAACTCGTTCCAGCGCAGTCTATTTGAGCACTGCAGACGAATTGCCGGGCAGGCGGCGCGCGCTGATCAGCTGCTGGATCTGCTGGGTGCCTTCGAAGATGTCGAGAATCTTCTCGAGACATGTCGGCAAGCTGCGGATTGATATATGAGCTGGTCACGGCGTTTTCGTGTGTCTCACACGTCGCACTGGAAGGCAGGCTTCTGCCCCTGATGCGGGACCAGTGCAGGACAGGGCAACTGCTTACCGGTCGTGTGCTCGCGCTCGAATTCCTCATCTGCGCGATGGTGTATCCGTGACCGCTGGCCGGTATACCTCGAGCAGCAGCAAGCCTGGGTCGTACGGCGCCGCGGTCGACATCTGCGATCCGGCAGTCGCATCGGCCGACGATCTGCGCGCAACCGCGACTGCGTACGCGAGGCACTCGAGGCGTCGCCGATCGCCAGCCAGATCGACGCGGTGTGGGTGGCGAGCTACCAGGTCGACGGCAGCAAGGTGGTGAACGAGGTCAAGGTGAAGGACCCCGACTTCCAGATGCACCTGTGGAACGGCATGCCTTCGGCTGATGCTGAGCAGTCGCGCTGGGAGGTGATCTCAGGCTAGGGCGTGTCTCCTGAAGTCGGAGTGTTCACACGCATCGCCTTCTGATCGTGCTCATAGACGCGCTTGTCGCCGAGCTCTGCATGCTCTTCTCGGATACGCCCGCTTCTCGGAGAGGCGGACGTATCGGCCCCTATCCTGTGGGCATGTTCGAGTTCGTTCTCTGGGGCTCCACTGGGCTCATCGTGGCGGGGCTCCTCGCATTCTGGTGGCGTCAAGATGCCCGGGAACGCAAGGAGACCGAGCTCGTCAAGCGGTGGGCCAACGCGACGATCTGGATCAGCGATCCATCGGCGAAGATCGTGGTGATATCTCGAACAGTCGAGGATGTCGCCTCGCTCAGCGACGGCGTCGTGGAGATCGAAGCGGTCGTAACCTCAGGCTCGCCAGTAGGCGCGGAAGCGGGATGGTATCTCCTCATCACGGGTTGGACGGACGCTCGAGACCGCGCGAAACGAGGCGAACCCATCGCGTTTGGGCCCGCTGAGATCCTCGACTCGTTCCCACCCCACACGCCTGAGCTCGTGGATCGACTGAGGGGTCGAGGGGATCGACCTCCTCGCCTCGCGAGTCGACTGCTCGGGGTCAGGGGACTCTAGGGCGAGTCTCCTACTGCGTTGAGCCAGAGCACGATGGCTCGGAGGACGGGTCCGCCGCGGTATGTGAGGGCGAGGGTGTCGTAGCGGGTGGCGAGCCCGCACCATCGCGTGGTCTCGTTGAAACCGCGCTCGATGACGTTGCGGCCCTTGTAGTCATCGGCGTCGTAGGTGACGGAGCGGCCGCCTCGGGACCCGCGTTGCCTGCGGCGCACCTGCTGGTCAAGGGGCTTTGGGATGGCGAAGATTCCTCGGGAGCGCAAATGGTGACGGATCGCGCGGGAAGAGTAGGCAATGTCGCCAGCACGCGATCGGGGCCCGAGCGCGGCCGGCCGGGACCTCCCCACACGACCGACATTCAGGAGACACGCCCTAGTCGCTCGACCATCGCCCGCCTGGACCAACCGGCCCGCTGCAGGGCGGCGTGAAGATCACGGCGCCGCATTCG
Source organism: Rhodococcus sp. NPDC059234 (assembly GCF_042754225.1). Classification (NCBI taxonomy): domain Bacteria; kingdom Bacillati; phylum Actinomycetota; class Actinomycetes; order Mycobacteriales; family Nocardiaceae; genus Rhodococcus; species Rhodococcus sp. NPDC059234. Next base: position 25,918 of record NZ_JBHZAH010000051.1, on the reverse strand, counting down.
CGGCATTCGTGTGTCCGATGTCCGAGGCGCGGCGAACAGGGGCATGCACGCCACCCGACGAGCACCCGCCGCGGCCCGAGCCTGTGGCCGTTGGGACAGCGTGTCGGGGACGGTTCGACGAGCTGGGCCATGCATCAAGCCTAGTCCGATTCGCACACTCGTTCGATAATCGCTAACGTTGCCACCGCGGGCCGGTGGAGCGGCCAGCTCGGGAAGCACCGGCCCGCACCGCATCAGCAAACAGTCAGGGTCCGTCGAGTGTCTCGTCGAAATGCAATGACATCAATGGATAAGAGCGGAGACCCTACGGTTTGGTACGCGCGAGTAACTCACTGGCTAAGTTAGTGTCTAACGCTGCGTCGCCCCTCCAGTGACGCAGGCCCCGCGAGCCTTGCCCTCGCTTGCGCTGGCGGGGCCACCACACCGAAGGAGGATCGATGAGGATTCCGCTATGGATCGGCGGCCCTGCCCTGGTTGCGCTGGCAACTGTCGATGCGGCGCTGATGATCCCGGTTCGGTCGGTGGGCTCACTGACGAGGGCCGTGATCCGCGGAATGGGAACTGAGATTCTCGAGCCGTGGCCAATCGACGTGGCCGCCGTGAGCAGAACGCAACCCTTCGATGTGGCCGACAATGCAGTGGCAGAAGCAAGGTAGTGGTCGTATCCCCACCGTTCGTCCCGTTGACCCCGCCTTCCGCTGGGACACGATGGCGCCGTGGATTCTGGCGTGGGAAACGTCCGACGATCCCGATGATGCCGTGCTCGACTGGTGGAACGACGGCCTCGAAGCCCTTGCGACCCAGATCGACTCCAGCGTGATCTGGTGCCCGCGTACCAGCACCGTCACAGCGCCCGCGGAGTACACCGACGAGGACGTCACTGCGTTCCTGTGGCTGTGCACCGCCGAGTACGCGGGTATCAACGGCTGAACCCTTCGATCAACCAGGGGCCGGCCACTGACCGGGAGGACTTCCTGCGCGCCAGAGGCTTTGCCGCCGGTTCGGGAAGCGCCGACCAGCACCATTGAGGGGATCCGTCGTGAAACCCGTTGCGAAAGGGGCTCTATTACGTTTCAGGAGGATTCGCCAGATCCCGGCACGTCGTACAGCGGGAACCACCCAATGATCGTCGCGACGAAAGGGCCTACCGGCATGGGGTCGTGGGCGCGAACGAACTCCATCGCCTTGTCGCAGAGCCGCTCGTGAGTCGTCGGGTTGGGGTAGATGCTCGACGCGCGGACGAAATTGTGGACCTTGTCGTCGTTGTTACACATCCCGGCGTCTGGCTAGTCGAACACCTGCGGGCCGGCCGGGGCGCCCAGGCGTCGAGCAGAACCGGGGACTGTGAACCCCTCCCATTGTCGGCCAGATGCACGACAAGTTTCGCCCGCGCGAACCGTCACTGGTCATCTCGGCGCTGTCACTGCATCTACCAAGGGCTCCTCGCGTCTCAGATGTAGTTACCGGCAGACGCCTCAGATTGATCGCTCGATTTGTGGAGTCGAATCCATGCCCCTGGTGCATAGATCAGCTCCTCGTTCGGACGGGTAACGATTAGTGCACCACTGTCGTGGATGGTGAAGTCGTCGTCATCGCCATAGCGGTCTTCAATCGTCCCGCCTGCTGCCGTCTCGGCTCGGAAGGTCACAGTGAATGCCATCGCCACATTCTCCTGGATTCGCCGCCGATGTGGAGGTGTACAGACATGCAGATCGGTAGGAACGCTGTTGGGGGCTGGCAGCATGAGCGTTTCGCCGAGAATCGGCACGGCCACCAGTAGCTTCGGGGCCATGAGTGTCGAAGCGAACTGGGCGCGGATCATCAGATGGTGCGAACAGCACGCCCCGAAGACGCCAACTAGGTTGCTTCCGCCGGCCGACTTAGGGGCCGTGCGCTCGGCCGAAGCGGCGACGGCCGAGACCTGGCCTGAGCAGTTGTTCCAGTGGTTCGCGTTGCATGACGGCGGCTACCGCGAATACCCGATCCCGCTGGTTCTTCCCAGCAACGAGCCGCTTTCCGTTGCCGATGCCGTCGAGACCCGCCACCGACTGACCCGCTCATGGGAGGACGAAGCAGAAGATCTCGGTGGTACCGAGGCCCTGATGGCAGAACCGGCGGGAAGCGAGACCGAGATCTACCTGCCTGCCTTCATCCCGATCGGCGACACCGGCGCCGGTGACTACCTTGCGGTCGACACCCGCGGTGGAGACCGCAGTGGGTGCGTCATCGAGTTCTTCAACGAGGGGGGTGCAACCTTCCGGTGGGCCTCAATCGAGGCCATGCTCGACTGCACCGCTTCGGCACTCGAGCACGGAACGGACTGCGTTGGGTGGGTCGCCCTCGTCGAGGACGGGGTGCTCCGTTGGGACTTTGCGTGACAACGCGAAGATGACGCCTCAGGTCAGTCAGACAGTTGAACTCCACACCGAAACTGGTGGTCATCGCGCAAGGTTCTCCAAAGCCTTTTGGCGACTGGATGTTTCAGGCACGCGTTTGATCACACAACCATGGAAGGAGCCACCCATGACGAAGCAGGACAAGGCCAGCGTGACCGTGTTCGCCATTGCCGCTGCCGCCCTAGCCGTCACCCGGCAGCCATTGCCGTACTGGGCACTCGTAGGCGCTGCCGCAGTAGCAACTGCTGCCGTTGCTGCCTGGGCGCGGCATGCCTGAACGATTCTTGTCGATTACGGAGGTCGCCGAGCGGCTTGGGATCGACCGCTCAGCCGCCAGCCACTACAAGCTCCCGGAGCCGGATGCTTGGATCGGCAAGACTCGCGGCTGGCGCGCCACGACGATTGACGGTTGGAACGCGAACCGGCCCGGCCGTGGCGCGAGAACGGACCTGGCATGACGGAGTTCGACTCGCCCGTAAATGAGGACCAGTCCGGCTGAGTTCGGTTTCCCGATGGACTACTCGCGTACCGCTATGCGGGAAGCGATGAGCTGATCGTCCCCGAAGTGGGTCAACCGAACGGCGGACAGCAGTAACGCAATCCACACTGCATCCGACTTCTATCGCGAGCCGTCCCAGCCCCCGACTTGGGGCGGCCGCAGAACGCCCCGCTGGCCACTGACCGGCGGGCGTTCTCGCGCGCTTGTGGTGACGATGCCACCCACGTCGCCGAGCGGCGACCGCCGGCCACTCCTGAGCTTGATGGTTACTCGCGAGTAGTTGATTTCCAAATTCGGCATCACGGCACTCACGAGCTCTTCAGGAATCTGAAGTAGAAGGCCGTGAATACCAGGACGATTCCTACATTCGCCGCCAGCCGGGCCCAGAAACGGTCCCTGAAAAACAAGATGTCCACCGCGATCACTGTGGCTACAAGTGCGACCACGTAGAGCACTGCGACTGTTTGCCTTCCCATCTCGCATTTCTACACGTCGACCCATGGATCTGGCGGAACCTCAAGGCCATTCGGTCGACTCGTGTTCTGCTCGAGGCCGCACAGTTGCCGGCAGCAATAGGCAACGCCCGTGACCGCCCGTTCTCGATACAGTGATCGAATGCTCATTTCCGCCGATGTGATCGACGTCCTGGACCCGATGTCGGGTCTCGTTTTTGCTGGCAAGACGGTCGGACGTCTGACTTTCGCGCTGTGGCGAGACGGCGCAGTGCGTCTTCTCGACGACAGACTCGCCGAGACCTCGCAGCGAGAGCTCCCTCTGGAGGATGACGTCCGCGTCCTTGCGGCTTCCAGTCTCGATCTGCTCATACTCGCCTCCGCCGGCGGGCTCGTCATCGCCGGAGAGCAAGTGGTCACGGCGCCCGGAATAGCCGCCGACGCGGCTGCGCTCCTGGGCGGTCTACTCGTCGTCGCCGTCCCCGACGGCGAGAGACACCGGCTGCTCGTGCTCGATTCCGCGACCGGGACAGTCCTCGACGACCAGGCGATCGACGCCGATGGTGCTCGCGCCTACCTGCACCCTCATCCTGCCGAAGACACGGCGATTCTCGAGCTCGCCATGGGGCAGGACGGCGTTCTCGCCTTCCGCGTCGACGTCGAGGGATCGCGCCTACATCTGACCGAGATCCTCGCAGGAGAAGACCCCGTGATCGCGGGCTTCAGTCCGTCGGGGGCGAGGCTACTCGTCACCCCGTACAGCGATCCGCAGACAGTACGGATGCTGTCATGGCCGGCCCTGAAGGAGATCTCACGGCTCGACGCGAGTGACGTCGACGCCGAGTACGGTTTCGGGCTCGCCGGATGCTGGATCAACGACGACCGAGCCGCCGTGTACGCCACCGAGGACGCATTGATCGTCACCGACGAGAACCTCGACTCGTCCGAACGCATAGCGCTGCCGATCGATTTCGGCGACGAGGGTGAGATCGAGAAGCTCACGCATTTGGGTTCGGGGAACGTCGCCGTCGGCGCATGGACGCCAGCCGGTCGACTCACCCTCGTCGTGCGTCTCATCGAAGGATAGGATCCCCAATCTCAATGCGAGGGAGGGAGTTCGTTGCATCTAGTCAGAGCAACCTCGGGCTGGACGCACCACGGGCCCAGGCGCTCTCACCCCGGGTCTCCGGCCAGAATCTCGCAAGCGCACCTCACTGGGAGAAACCATGCTCGAACTACTGAAGCGCAACTACGACATCCTGGGCACCGTGTCGACTGGCGCGGTGCTGTGGGTGCTCCACGCACCCTGGCCTCTCTGGGTCGCCTGGGGCGGCGTGATTGCCTTCATCGCGCAAGACCGGATTCGGGCGAGTCGCCATGCCTGATCGGCCGGCCGTGTACTTGTCGCGCGCCGAAGTGGCCGAACGCATCGGCGTTCAGGCTGGGGCACTCAGCCGGTACAAGCTGCCGGTGCCGGATGTCGTTGTCGGGCCGGTCAACGAGGATGGCAGCCTTCCCCGTGGGACTACCCGCGGGTGGCTGCCATCCACAATCGACGAGTGGAATGCGCGCCGGCCGGGGCGGGGCGCGAGAACGGATCTGAATTAACCGAGCTCAACCCCAAACCCGACGAGGGCCAGCCCGGTTGGGTTCGGCTGCCGGATGGTTTACTCGCGTACCGCCATGCAGGCTCAACTCCTGAGTTTGGCAAGCCAGCCTCGGCGATCTTGCAGACTACAGTCATCCGATCCGATGCCGGCGAATACGGGCATGGCGACCTACTCCTTGCAGGTACCCGTCCACTGGCTATCGGCCCTCGATGAGGCCTCGAGGTTGGGGCGCCGGCTATTTGGGGCCGAGCAGGTACACGTCGCCGCGGGTGGCGAGCGTCCTGGTGTCCGCGCTGGATGCACTGACGGAGAAGTACGGACGGTGCAGGGGCGAATGTGGTCGTCGTCGACGGTGGGGAAGTCCTTCAAGGCGGTGCGCGACCGCTGCGGAATCGAATCGGAGGTCACGTGGCACAGCCTCCGGCACTTCTACGCGAGCGCGCTGATCCACTCCGGGGCGTCGGTGAAGACCGTGCAGGAGCGCCTCGGGCACGAGTCTGCCGAGACCAGGTTACAGGTCTGTGCGCACCTGTGGCCGGGGGAGGACGAGCGGACCCGCAAGGCGGTCGACTCGGCGCTGATGCGGGACCAGTGCGGGACCGATCGCGAAGTCGAGGCCTCTGAGTACGAATCCGCCCCCGCGGCGCGCGTGGCGGCGGGGGCGGACTCTAGTGCGGAACTCGTTCCAGCGCAGTCTATTTGAGCTCTGCCGACGACTTGCCGAGCAGGCGGCGCGCGATGATCAGCTGCTGGATCTGCTGGGTGCCCTCGAAGATGTCGAGAATCTTCGAGTCACGGGCCCACTTCTCGAGCAGCGGGCGCTGCGAGTAGCCGTAGCTGCCGGCCAGCTCGACGGCCTTGAGCGAGACGGCGGTGCCGGTGCGGCCGGCCTTCGCCTTGGACATCGACGCCTCGAGCGAGTTCGGCTGCTTGTTGTCCGCCATCCAGGTCGCGCGCAGCGCGAGCAGGTACGCGGCCTCCCAGTCGGCCTCGAGCTGCAGGAACTCTGCGGCCGCGGCGTGCTGGTTGTAGGCCGGGGTGTCGTAGGAGACCTCGACACCGGCCTCGCTGAGGACCTCGCGCAGTTCCTCGAGCGCGGCGCGGCCCAGGCCGACCGCCATGCCCGCGACGATCGGGCGGGTGTTGTCGAAGGTCTGCATGACCCCGCCGAAACCCTTCTCGACGTTGACCTCCGGGTCGCCGAGGATGTTGTCCTTGGGGATCCGGCAGTCCTGCAGCAGCAGCACCGCGGTGTCGGAGGCCTTGATGCCGAGCTTGTGCTCGAGCCGCGCGACGGACAGGCCCGGCGCGTCCCGGGGAACGACGAAGGACTTGATCGCTGCCCGGCCCTTGGTCTTGTCCACGGTGGCCCACACGACGACGTGGGTGGAGCGCTCGCCGGCGGTGACGAAGATCTTCTCGCCGTTGAGCACGTACTCGTCGCCGTCGAGCACCGCCGTGGTGGTGACCGCGGCCGAGTCGGAGCCGAAGCTCGGCTCGGTGATGGCCATCGACGCCCACACCTTGCCGAAGCGCTCGAGCTGCTCGTCGGTGGCGACCGCGGCGATCGCCGAGTTGCCCAGGCCCTGGTAGGGGATCGACAGGGTCAGGCCCACGTCGCCCCAGCAGGTTTCGATGACGTTCATCAGCGAGGCCATGTTGCCGCCGTTGGCGTTGCCGATGACGGACGGTGCGTCGCCGCGGCCGAGAGCGGCGCCGGAGGCTCCGGTGCCGGAGTCGTTGAGGCCCTCGACCATGGCGGCCATGGTGTCGAGCTCGACCGGGTACTCGTGCTCGGCGAGGTCGTACTTGCGCGAGGCCGGCCGCAGGATCTGCGCCGCGACCTGGTGCGCCTGGTTGGCCGAGGCCTTGAGCTTCTTGGGAAGTTCGAGATTGATCATGAAAGTCTCCTAGTGGGGCAGCAGCGGCGTCAGATGAGGACGATGCCCTCGGCAACGCCGATGGCGCGAAGGTCGCGGTACCACCGCTCGACCGGGTGCTCCTTGGTGAAGCCGTGCCCGCCGAGCAACTGGACGCCGTCGAGGCCGATCTGCATGCCCTTCTCGGAGGCCAGCTTTCGGGCCAGAGCGGACTCGCGTGCGAAGGACAGGCCCTGCTCCGCGCGGGACGCGCCGCGCAGGGTCACCAGGCGCAACCCGTCGAGCTCGATCGCGATGTTGGCGACCATGAAGGCCACCGCCTGCCGGTGGCTGATCGGCTCGCCGAACGCCTCACGCTCGTTGACGTAGGGGATCACGTAGTCCAGCACGGCCTGGCCGGTGCCGACGGCCAGCGAGGCCCAGCCGAGCCGGGCGAGGCGGACGGCGTTGGCGTAGTCGGCGGCGCGCTGGTCGGCGTCGCCGTCGCCGAGGATGGCCGACTCGGGAACCGCGACGTCGGTGAGGATCAGTCGACCCAGGCCGGCGGCGCGCAGACCCATGCTCGGGTCCGCCTCCACGACAAGGCCCTTCGCGTCGGATTCGACGATGAAGAAGGCCGGCCTGCCGTCGAGCTCGGCGGCGACGAGGAACAGTTCGGAGCTCGCCGCGGCGGGCACCAGCGACTTGACGCCGTTGAGCTTGTACCCGCTGGGGGAGCGAACGGCCTTGGTCTGCAGGGCGAACGGATCGAAGAGCGCGCGCGGCTCGTTGACCACCACCGCGGCGCCGGGGACCTGCTCGCCGGTGAACGCGGGCAGGTAGGTCTTCTGCTGGGCGTCGGTGCCCCACTGGGTCAGCGCGACCGCGACACCGCTCGGCGCCAGGATCGGCAGGGCCAGCCCCATGTCGCCGTGCGCGAGCGCCTCGGCGACCAGGGAGTTCGTCACCGCGCCGCGCTCGGAGGCGGCCCCGTCGAGCTCCTCGGGGACGTTGATCAGGGTGATGCCCAGTTCGCCGGCGCGCTTGGTGAGGTCGGCGGGCGCCGCGGTGGCCGCGTCGGCGTCGTAGGCGGCCGGGCGGAGGATCTCGGCGGCGAACTCGCGCACCGTCTCGACGATCATCTGCTGCTCGTCGGTGGGCGTGAGGTCGAAGTAGTCGGCGGTCTTCGCGGCCGCGTCCGGCAGTCGCTTCGGCTGACCGCCGCCGGACACCTTGGCGAAGGTGCGGGTGGCCGCGCCGAGGGTCTTGAACCCGGTCTTCGTGCCCTCGTAGGTGACGCGATTGATGGGCTCGCGCAGGTTGTACTTCTCAGCCAGGTCCGACCCCGTGATCCTGGTCAGCACGCGCATGGCGGCCCCCATCGCGTCCCGCTTGACCGGGTTGAGGCCGACCGCGGACGTGTCGCGGGGCTCGCGCGCGGCGCCGTTCGATTTCACAACGTCTTGCTTGCTCATGATCACCAGTTTCTCGGTGTTCGGTCGGTGGACGATCGTTATCTTACTCCGGAGTAAGAAGTGAAGTCGAGCGTTCCAGGCAAGTGACGAGGGTCACCCCCGGATTTCCGGTCAGCGGGTGGCGATCTTGGTCCTCGGCGCCGAACGCGGCATCCTCGGCAGGATGGCGGACACAACGGGAACCACGATCATCGACCCGCACGTGCATCACTGGCTTCCGTCCGACCGGCGGTGGTATCCGCTGATGCAGGAGCCGGACGAGACCAACCCCTCGACCCTGGGCGACCTACGGCGGATGGCGCACGACTACACCGAGGTCGACTACCGCGCCGACACCGCCGGCTACGACATCCGGGCGATCGTGCACGTCTCCGCGACCAGCAGGCCCGGCGCGCACCTCGACGAACTGGCGTGGCTCGACGAGCTCGCCGCGACGGGCGGCTGGCCGGCCGCGGCGATCGGCACCGTCGACCCCGGCCGCGACTGGCCGAGCATGGAGGCCGACCTCGACGCGCAGCGCCGCAGCCCGCTTTTCCGCGGTGTCCGGGTGCTGCGCGGGCTGGGGCCGGAGGACGAGTCGGTCACACCGCTGCTCGACTACCTGAGGCGGCACTCGCTGGTCTTCGACCTCGTCGCGCACCCGCACTCGATGCCCGGCTGGTCGGCTGCGCTGGAAGGCTACGAGGACCTGACCGTCGTGCTCGAGCACGCCGGATGGCCCATCGTGGCAACCGATTTCGACGAGTGGTCGGCGGCACTGGGATCGCTGGGACGGCGGCCGAACGTGCACTGCAAGATCTCCGGGCTGGGCATGACCCTGCACACCCTCGACGCCGCGGTGCAGCGGCCGTGGGTGCACCGGTGCCTCGAGGTGTTCGGACCGCAGCGTGCCATGTTCGCGAGCAACTTCCCGGTGGACCGCATGTACGGCGAGTTCGATCGGCTCTACGACGGATACTTCGCGGCGGCGGACCAGTTCGCGGCCGGCGAGCGATCGGCACTGTTCGCGACCACCGCGCGCAGGATCTACGGACTGAACGAGGAGGAGAGCTGACATGGGCATGCTGGACGGACGGGTCGCCGTGGTCACGGGCGCCGCGCGTGGGCAGGGGCGGGCCCACGCGGTCGCGCTGGCCGCGGAGGGCGCCACGGTGGTGTTGGCCGACATCGTCGACCAGATCGCCACCGTGCCGTACCCGTTGAGCACCCGCGCGGATCTCGACGAGGCCGTTGCCGAGATCTGCGCGGCCGGCGGTTCGGCGATCGCAGTCGAAACCGACGTCCGGAGTTCGGAGTCCGTCCGTGAGCTGTTCGATCAGGTGGACGCACGCTTCGGCCGCCTCGACGTGCTGGTCGCGAACGCGGGCATCTGCGCGTTCTCCGAGGTCGACGCGATCTCGGACGAGATGTGGTCGGACATGATCGAGACCAACCTCGCCGGTGGCTTCCGCTGCATTCGGGCCGCGGTACCGCTGATGAAGCGCGGTGGATTCGGGCGGATCGTGGCGATCTCCTCGGGTGCGGGGCGCGGCGGCATGCGCAATCTCGGTCACTACAGCGCGTCCAAGTGGGGTCTGATCGGGCTGGTCAAGACGGTCGCCCTCGAGGTGGCGACGGCAGGCATCACCGCCAACGTGGTGTGCCCGACCACGGTCGCGACGCCGATGGTGCTGAACGAGAGCACATTTCGCATCTTCTGCCCCGAGCTCGAACATCCGACGCTCGAGGACGCCCTGCCCCGGTTCGCCGGACTGTCACCGATGCGGGTTCCGTGGGTCGAGCCGGAGGAGGTCACGCGCGCGGTGATGTACTTCGTCGGCGCGGCACACACGAGCGGTGCCGTCCTCGAGGTCGACCTGGGCAGCAGCGCGAACCGGACCTGAACGGTCTCCTCCCGGAGCAGGAGGTTCCCGGTGCGCGATTCACCTACCGTTGGGTGGTGACCAGGATTCGCTCCGCCCGCAACGCACGACTGCTGGTGCGGTGCGCGCCGCTCGTCCTGGTCCCGATTCTGCTGCTGGCGAGCACGTATCCGGGTGAATACCGGGTGCCGGCGGGCTACTGGGTGCTCGCGATGACGGCCGCGGCCGTGTTCGTGGTGGGCGACCGGTGGCCGTTGGCGGTGTCGATCGCGGAGTCGGCGCTGGCGGTACCGATGTTCGCGGCGCACGCCTGGGGGCTGTCCGGCCTCGTCCCGTACCTCGGCGCGGTCGCGCTGGCCGAGCTCACGATGCGAGATCGACGGACCGGGGCCGTGGTCGTCGCCGCGGGGTGCTGGACGCTCGCGGTGGTCGCCGGAATCTGGTTCGACAACTATTCGGGCTTCTGGCGTGCCGCCACCGCCGTCGCGACGGTGGCGTACGTCGGGTTGCCACTCCTGCTGGGGCTGTACCTGCGTGCGCAGCGGGATCTCGCGACGACCTTCCGCGCGCAGGCCGCGGTGGCCGAGTCGCGCCGGGCCGAGGCGGCCGTGCACGCGCGGGTCGTCGAACGCAGCGCGGTCGCCCGCGAACTGCACGACCTGGTCGCGCACCACATGGCCTCGATCGTGCTGCGGATCGGGGTGGCGCGGCACGTGCTCGCGGATGCCGACCCACGCGTCCAGGACGTGCTCGACGACGTGCACGCCACCGCGTCCGACGCGCTGGGCGACATCCGACGGCTGCTCGTCGCGCTGCGTGATCCGGCGCTCGGTGAGGTCGCGCTCGTCGAATCCGACGCCGTGCGGACCGAGATCGACGCCGCGGTCGAGCGGACCCGCGCGGCCGGTTTCGTCGTCACCCCGGAGGTGGATCCCGATCTCGGCGGTCTGGACGCGATCGGGCGGCTGACCCTGTTGCGGGTCGTGCAGGAGTCGCTGACCAATGTGATGAAGCACGGGGACCCGACCGGCGAGGTGCTCCTCGCCGTGCAGCGACGCAGCGCCGGCATCGCCGTGCGGATCACCAATGCCGTTCGCGGCGAGGGACCGTCGAACCCGGACGGTCACGGCATCCTCGGGATGGGCGAGCGGGTCGAACTCGTCGGCGGAACCCTCGACGTGGGCGCCGCCGACCGCGGGTGGGAGGTCGACGCCTGGCTGCCCGCGGGCGTGGTCGCGCCGGCCCACGAGCGCGCGAGCAGGGACGGCGACCGATGATCCGCCTGGTGATCGCCGACGACCAGCGTCTCGTCCGGGCCGGACTCGCGATGCTGTGCGAGTCCACCGGCGACCTCGACGTCGTCGGTGAGGCGTCGAACGGGGCCGAGGCCGTCCGGCTGGCCGCCGAGCTGTCACCGGACCTGGTCCTGATGGACCTGCGGATGCCGGGACTGGACGGCATCGAGGCGACCCGGCAGATCCGGGCGGCCGGATCGGGCGCGAAGGTGCTGGTGCTGACCACCTTCGACGACGACGATCACCTCTACCCCGCGCTGGCGGCGGGCGCGGCGGGCTTCCTGGTCAAGGACACCGCGCCCACCGACCTGCTGAGCGCGATCCGCCGAACGGTGGACGGGGACATGCTGTTCTCGCCCGCCGTGCTGCGCCGGGTGGTCGAGCGCGCCCTCGACACGAACCCGGCAGCGGTGGCGGATGCTCCGGCGGTGGCGTTGACCGGGCGCGAGAACGAGGTGCTCGCACTGGTCGGGGAGGGGCTGAGCAACCAGGAGATCGCCGACCGACTGCATCTCGGGGTCACCACGGTCAAGACGCACGTCGCCAACCTGATGGACAAGACGGGGTGCGACAACCGGGTGCGGCTTGCGGTGTTCTGGCACCGGCACGGCGGGCGTCAACCCGAGTGACCGCCGTGCCCGCCGCCGGTGGGCGCTGTTGCAGGCGGGGCGGGGCGTTGTCCCGGCTCGACGACGAGGAACTGCCCCATCATGCCCTGGTCCTCGTGCATCAACAGGTGGCAGTGGTACATGTACGGGATCGTGGGGTCGGTGTGTTCGGTGAAGCGCAGCGCCAGCCGGATCCGTTGCCCCGGAGGGGTGTACACGGTGTCCTTCCAGCCGGCCAGTTCCGGTGGCGGCGAGGCCCCGTCGATGTCGACGATCCGGAACTGCGCGTCGTGGACGTGGAAGTTGTGCGGCCAGTTGTCGACGTTGCGGACCGTCCAGATCTCCGTGGTGTCGACGGTGGCGGAGAAGTCGATGCGGTTCATGTCCATCCGGGTGTTGTTGATCATGAACCACCGCAGTTCGAAGTCACGCTCGGCCGCCGCGCCGGACGGATCGACCGGGTCGAGGGCGGCGAGCGACGCGGGAATCGCGGGGGAGGCGTCCGGACTCCGGCCCTGTCGCAGTTCGAGGACGTCGAAGCTGTCCGCGACACCGAAGCCGGCGGCGTCTCCCGCGGGCAGCCCGGCTCGGTCCTCGAACGGGTGGGTCCGCAACAGCGCCGACGCCCCGGCGGCCACCGCGACCACGATCTCCACCCGCTCGCCGGGACTGACCCGAATCCGGGTGAGCGCCACCGGTGCGGCGAGCAGTCCGCCGTCGGTCGCCACCAGATGGAACTGCCGGTCGTCGGAGAATCCCAGGTTGTACATCCGCCCGGACGAGCCGTTGAGGATGCGCAGGCGGACCCGCTGCGTGGTGACCGGCAGGTAGGCGCCCGCGATTCCGTTGGTGACCAGCGTGTCCCCCAGCAGGCCGACGTCGGTCGAGTCGGACTCGTCGAGCGACCCGTCGGCGGTGAACCGCTTGTCCTGGATGATCAACGGAATGTCGTCCACGCCGTAGGTCTTGGGCAGGTCCGCGGAGTCGGTCACCTCGTCGTCGACGAGGAAGAGTCCGGCCAGACCCCGGTAGACGTGCTTCTCGGTGCTGCCGTGCGGATGCGGGTGGTACCAGAGCGTGGCGCCCGGCTGGTTCACCGTCCAGGCCGGCTGCCAACGCGCGCCGGGCTCGATGCTCTGGTGCGGTCCGCCGTCGAAGCGGGCGGGCACGTGCATTCCGTGCCAGTGCACCGTGGTGGGCTCCGGCAGCGTGTTGTCGACGGTGAACGACACCTGCTCGCCGCGCCGGGCACGGATGGTCGGGCCCAGAATCGACCCGTTGAATCCCCATGTCGGCGTGGACTTCCCGGCGACGATCTCGGCGGTTCCGACACCTGCCCGCAGCGTGAAGTGTCGGGTGCCCGATGCGTCGACGGTCGCGGTGGCGAGCGGCGGGATGGGCAACCGACGGGCGGCGCCCGAGACGCCGACCGGGTTCGACTGTCCGAGAGCACATCCGGCGGTCAGTGCGATCGGGGTGGCGGCCAGTCCGAACAGGAATGACCGCCGGGAGATGTCGTGCATGGTGCTCCTCGAGACGTCGGCGCTGTCGGTACCGAGTCTTCGCGGGGGCGGGTGGGGAAGGCGTCCGCCCCGGGGCCGGAGTCCGGGGCGAGCAGGTCCTTCGTCCGGGCCTTGTGGTGACGGTTCCGCTGTGCTAACTACCGCGCGCGTGGCATCGTTTCCTCATGCCGGTCATCGCGCAGGTCCTCGCTGGAATCGCCGCGGCGCTGCACGTCGTGATCTTCGGAATGGAGAGCCTGTGGTGGAGCAGGCCGCAGGTGTGGAAACGCTTCGGGCTCACCAGCCAGGCCGACGCCGACGTCGCCCGTCCGCTGGCCTTCAACCAGGGGTTCTACAACCTCTTCCTGGCGATCGGCATAGCGGTGGGTCTCGTGGTCGGTGGTGTCGCCGGCCACGCGATCGTGGTCTTCTGCTGCGTGAGCATCGTCGGCGCCGCGCTCGTGCTGGCGTCGACCGGACCGAAGTACCTGCGGCCCGCGATCGTGCAGGGCGTCACGCCGCTACTGGCGTTGATCACCGCCGCGATCTTCTAGCCGCGGCGGGTCCCCAGGAGGTCGAGGACCTGCTCGTGCAGCAGTCCGTTGGTCGCGACAGCGCTGCCGCCGTGCGGACCCGCGCCGCCGTCCAGCGCGGTGAACCGGCCGCCGGCCTCCCGGACCAACAGGTCGAGCGGGGCCAGGTCCCACAGCGAGACCTCCGGCTCGGCGGCGATCTCGAGGGTGCCCTCCGCCAGCAGGCAGTAGGAGAAGAAGTCGCCGTAGCCGCGCACCCGCCACACGGCGTCGGTGAGGTCGAGGAACCGGTCCCGGATGCCGCGGTCGCGCCACCCGCTCAGGCTCGAGAAGCTCAGGCTCGCCGATTCGAGGCGGTCGACGGCGGACACCGAGATCCGTCTCGGCTCGCCGCCGTCGAACGACGCGAAGGCGCCGGCCCCGCCGGACGCCCACCAACGCCGGGAGAGCGCCGGCGCGCTGACCACACCGACCACCGGAACGCCGTCCTCGAGCAGTGCGATCAGCGTCGCCCAGACCGGTACCCCGCGCACGAAGTTCTTGGTGCCGTCGATCGGATCGATCACCCACTGCCGACCCTGGAACGACGCGTCACCGCCGAACTCCTCGCCGAGCACCGCGTCCGCGGGCCGGGCGTCGGTCAGTACCGCGCGCGCCGCGCGCTCCACGGCGAGGTCCGCGTCCGAGACCGGAGTGAGGTCGGGCTTGTCGTCGACCACCAGGTCGAGCGCACCGAATCGTGCCCTGGTGATCGCGTCGGCTTCGTCGGCGATTCGGAGGGCGAGGGCGAGGTCGGCTGCGCGGTCGGTCACGGACACAGACACTACCGGCGCGTCACCTCGGTGAGCGCCCCGGTCGCGACGTCGAACACGAACCCGCGCAGCGACGTCGTCGCGGTGACGAAGGGACTCGTCTCGATCCGTCGCAGCGACTGGCGCACGTCCTCCTCGAGGTCGCCGAACGACTCCGGGGACCACGACGGCTTGATGCCGGTCTCGTCCTGAATCGACCTCTTGAAGGCGTCGTCGGTGAAGGTGAGCATGCCGCAGTCGGTGTGGTGGATGAGGATGATCTCGGTGGTGCCGAGCAGTCGCTGACTGATCGCCAGCGACCGGATCTCGTCGTCGGTGACCACGCCCCCGGCGTTGCGGATCACGTGTGCCTCGCCGTCTCGGAGTCCGAGAAGCCGGTACACGTCCAGCCGCGCGTCCATGCACGCGAGCACCGCGACGTGCCGGCTCGGCGGCAGCGGCAGGGGCCCGCGGAAGGTCTTGGCGTACTCGGCGTTGTTTCGCAGGTATTCGTCGGTCACGGTCATGATGGCTCCCGTCCGGTCGGTGTCACTTCCATGCAACGCGGGGACACCGGGTCGGGCAAGGTTTCGGCTCCGGTCGATCGCAATGATCGGATGCGCGCGGGCGCAGCCTGGGGCGGGCGGCGGACCCGGTAACCTTGACTCTTGTGCATCCCGACGTTTCCGCTGACCTCGCCGAGCTCGACACCACTCTGACCACCGTCGAGGCGGTGTTGGACGTCGAGGAGCTGCGCCGCCGTATCGACGAGCTCGAGCATCAGGCGGCGGATCCGGACCTGTGGAACAACCAGGACCACGCCCAGCAGGTCACCAGCGCGCTCTCGCACGCGCAGGCCGAACTGCGGCGCGTCGTGGACCTGCGCTCGCGCCTCGAGGACATGTCGGTGCTCTACGAGCTCGCCGAGGAGGAGGGCGCCGAGGCGGTCGCCGACGCCGACGCCGAGCGGACCAGCCTGCGCACCGACATCGAGGCGATGGAAGTCAAGACCATGCTGTCGGGGGAGTACGACCCGCGTGACGCGCTGGTCAACATCCGGTCCGGTGCGGGCGGCGTGGACGCGGCCGACTGGGCCGAGATGCTGATGCGGATGTACATCCGCTGGGCCGAGAAGCACGGCTACGGCGTCGAGGTCTACGACACCTCCTACGCCGAGGAGGCCGGCATCAAGTCGGCGACCTTCGCGGTCAAGGCGCCGTACGCGTACGGCACCCTCTCCATCGAGATGGGCACCCACCGGCTCGTGCGGATCAGCCCGTTCGACAACCAGGGTCGCCGCCAGACCTCGTTCGCCGAGGTCGAGGTGCTGCCCGTCGTCGAGACCACCGACCACATCGACATCGACGAGAACGATGTCCGGGTCGACGTGTACCGCTCGTCCGGACCCGGCGGACAGTCCGTCAACACCACCGACTCCGCCGTGCGTCTGACGCACGTGCCGACCGGCATCGTGGTGACCTGTCAGAACGAGAAGTCGCAGCTGCAGAACAAGGTGTCCGCCATGCGGGTGCTCCAGGCCAAGCTGCTCGAGCGCAAGCGCCAGGAGGAGCGGGCCGAGATGGACGCGCTCAAGGGCGACGGCGGCAGTTCCTGGGGCAACCAGATGCGCTCCTACGTGCTGCACCCGTACCAGATGGTCAAGGACCTGCGGACCGAGTACGAGGTGAACAACCCGTCCGCAGTGCTCGACGGCGACCTCGACGGGTTCATCGAGTCCGGCATCCGTTGGCGAATGCGCGGAGAGCAGGACTAGTTGACCGTCGTCGCGCTCGGGTGGGGCGCCGAGTCCAACTTCGAAACGTGGCTGCGCTCGAGCGGCCTCGAGATCGTGTTGTACGTGCTCGGCGGGCTGCTCGCGGGCAGGTTCCTGAGCTGGATCGGCAACACGATCACCGACCGGATCGACCTCAATTACAAGGAGGGCGACGCGCTGGTCCGGTCGGAGACGACCAAGCACCGGCACGCCCTCGCACAGGTCATCACCTGGGTGCTCATCACCATCGTGTACACCCTGGTGACCATCGAGGTGCTGCAGCGACTCGGCTTCGCGGTCAGCAGCCTGGTCGCGCCGGCGACGGTGCTCGGTGCCGCCCTCGGCTTCGGCGCGCAGCGCGTGGTGCAGGACATCCTCGCGGGCTTCTTCATCATCGCCGAGCGTCAGTACGGTTTCGGTGACGTGGTGCGGATCGCGATCACCGGCTCCGGTGACGATGCGTACGGAACCGTCGAGGACGTCACTCTGCGGGTCACCCGGCTGCGCTCGTCCGACGGCGAGGTGATCACCGTGCCGAACGGTCAGATCGTCAAGGCGGTCAATCTGTCCAAGGACTGGGCGCGTGCGGTCGTCGACGTGCCCGTCCCGACGACGGTCGACATCAACCATGTCAACGACGTGCTGCGGGAGGTCGGCCGGGACGCGTTCGCGGACCTCGACCTCGAGCCGTTGCTGCTCGACGAGCCGTCGGTGATGGGTGTCGAATCCCTCGAACTGGAGACCGTGAACATCCGGATGGTCGCGCGCACGCTCCCGGGCAAGCAGTTCCAGGTGGGGCGCGAGCTGCGGGTCCGGGTGGCGGCCGCGCTGCGCCGGGAGGGCATCTTCGTCGGCCCCGACCTCGCCGTCGACTCGGAAGGAGGGGAGTCCTGATGGCCGGCCAACGCTGGCGGATGCCGACGAACTGGCGGATGCCGACGAGACTGTTCGGCGGCCGGGTCCGCACGTCGACCGTGTTCCTCGTCCTCGCCTTCCTCGCCACCTCCGTGATCTACGGGTCCGTCAATCCGGAGTCTCCCGCCGGCTCGGAGCAGCCCGCGCCGAGCCAGCAGGCCCCGGCGCCGAGCAGTGCCCCGGCAAGGCAGCCCACCACCAGTTCGCGTCCGACCACCACGCCCCCGACCACCACCACCGCGGCACCGTCGAGTGAGACGGCCGCCGCGACGACCTCGACGACGCCGCCGATGATCGTGCTGCCGCCGGGGTTGCACGTTCCGCCCGGGATCCAGCTGCCGCCGGGGGTGGTGGAGGCGCCGTCCGAGTCCGGCGCGGTGACCACTTCCGCGCCCGCGCCGAGCACGCCCTGACGCCCCGACCTGCGGCCCCACGGTTACCGGCTGGGCACGGTCGGATCACGGCTAGACTGGCGCCTCGTGATCAGCGTGGAGAATGTGTCGAAGTCGTACAAGGCGTCGTCTCGGCCCGCCCTGGACAAGGTGAGCGTCTCGGTCGACAAGGGCGAATTCGTCTTTCTCATCGGTCCGTCCGGGTCCGGGAAGTCCACTTTCATGCGCCTGCTCCTCAAGGAGGAGACCCCGACATCGGGTGAGGTGCACGTGGCGGACTTCCACGTCAATCGGCTCTCCGGCCGGCGGGTGCCGAAGCTGCGGCAGACGGTCGGTTGCGTGTTCCAGGACTTCCGGCTGCTCCAGCAGAAGACGGTCTCGGAGAACGTCGCGTTCGCCCTCGAGGTGATCGGCAAACCGCGCAACATGATCGATCGCACGGTGCCCGAGGTGCTCGACCTCGTCGGACTGTCCGGCAAGGCCGACCGGCTGCCCAGCGAGCTGTCCGGCGGCGAGCAGCAGCGCGTCGCCATCGCGCGGGCGTTCGTGAACCGCCCGCTGGTCCTGCTCGCCGACGAGCCGACCGGCAACCTGGACCCGGACACCAGCGGCGACATCATGCTGCTGCTCGAACGGATCAACCGAACCGGAACCACCGTCTTGATGGCCACCCACGACAACCACATCGTCGACTCGATGCGGCGAAGGGTGGTCGAACTCGACCTCGGACGCGTGGTGCGCGACGAGGCCCGCGGCGTGTACGGCGTGGGGCGCTAGCCGCGACCCGCCCGCCGTCCCGCCCCGACACACGAAGGACAACGACTTCCGATGCGCGCCAGCTTCATCTTCGGCGAGGTTTTCACCGGCCTGCGCCGCAACATCACCATGACGATCGCGATGATCCTGACGACCGCGATCTCGCTCGGACTCTTCGGCGGCGGCCTGCTCGTCGTCCAGATGGCGGGCAAGACGCAGCAGATCTTCCTCGACCGGGTGGAGGTGCAGATCTTCCTCACCGACGACGTGTCGGTCGCGGACCCCGGCTGCACCCAGGACATCTGCAAGGGCCTGCGCAAGGACCTCGAGGACACACCCTCAGTCGTCTCGGTCCAGTACCTCAACCGTGAGGACGCGGTCGCCGACGCCAAGAACCGGGTGTTCAAGGACCAGCCCGAGCTCGCGTCGATGGTCAGCCCCGAGGCGCTGCCGGCCTCGTTCAAGGTCAAGCTGTCCGATGCCGAACGCTTCGGCGTCGTCAACGACGCATTCGCAACCCGGCCGGGCGTGCAGAGCGTGCTCAACCAGCGCGACCTGGTGGAACGACTGTTCAGCGTGCTGAACGGGATCCGCAACGCCGCGTTCGCCATCGCGATCGTGCAGGCGATCGCGTCGATCCTGCTGATCGCGAACATGGTCCAGATCGCCGCGTTCACCCGTCGCACCGAGGTCGGCATCATGCGACTGGTCGGCGCGACCCGGTGGTACACCCAGCTGCCGTTCCTGCTCGAGGCCGTCGTGGCCGCGCTGGTCGGCGCCGGGCTTGCCATCGCCGGACTGTTCACGGCGAAGAGCCTGTTCATCGACGACATGCTCAGCGACGTCTACGACGCGAACATCGTCGCCCGGATCTCGAACAGCGACGTGCTGCTGGTCGCGCCGTTCCTGGCGCTCGTCGGCGTCGGAATGGCCGCGGTGACCGCGTACGTGACGCTGCGTCTGTACGTGCGGGAATAACGAGTTGCCGGGCGAACTATCCTTAGGTACTGGACATTTCTTGTACACCTCAGCGGACTGAAGGGCCCGGACGTGAAGGAAAAGGGCCGCAAGGTCATCGCGAGTAACCGCAAGGCGCGGCACAACTACACCATCATCGACACCTACGAGGCGGGCATCGCGCTGGTCGGCACCGAGGTGAAGAGCCTGCGTGAGGGCAAGGCGTCGCTGGTCGACGCCTTCGCCACCGTCGACGACGGCGAGGTGTGGCTGCGCGGACTGCACATCCCCGAGTACACGCAGGGCAGTTGGACCAACCACTCGCCTCGCCGCACCCGGAAGCTGCTGCTGCACAAGCGCGAGATCGAGCATCTCGTCGGCAAGACCCGGGAGGGCAACCAGACCCTGGTGCCGCTGTCGATGTACTTCTCGGACGGCAAGGTCAAGGTGGAGCTGGCCCTGGCCAAGGGCAAGCAGGACTACGACAAGCGTCAGGACCTGGCCCGGCGGACCGCCGAGCGCGAGGTGACCCGCGAACTGGGCAGGCGGGTCAAGGGCATGAGCCGCTGACGGCGGTCCTGCTCGCGCTGCTCGCCGCCGTCGGTTACGGGGTGAGTGACTTCGTCGGCGGTATCGCCTCCCGCCGGGTGGCCGCCCTGCGGGTGGTGATCGTCTCCTACCCGATCTCGCTGCTGATGGTGCTCGCCGTCGCGCCCCTGGTGGCCGGCGAGCTCACGACCGAGGCGATGCTGTGGGGCGCTGCCTCCGGCGTAGCGGGCGGTCTCGCGGTGTGGTGGTTCTACCTGGCGCTGGCCGACGGCCCGATGTCGGTGGTGTCGCCGTTGACGGCGGTCCTGGTGGCGGGCGTTCCGGTCGCGGTCGGGTTCGTGCTGGGGGAGCGGCCCGGGCCACTCGCCCTGGCCGGGGTGGTGCTCGCCCTGGTCGCAGTGGTGATGGTCAGCCGGGAGACGGCGGAGACCGCGGGCGAGGCGGTCGACGGGCACCGGGTGAGCTTCACCCCGAGGATCGCCTGGCTGACAGTCGGGTCCGGGTTGGCGTTCGCGGTGGCCTTCGTGTGCCTGCACGAGATCGGGGACGGCGGCGGGCTGTGGCCGCTGGCCGCGTCGCGCGCCTCGGCGACGGTCGTGGTGTGGGCGGTGGCGTTGGCGTCCGCGCAGTTCGTCGCGCCGCCGCGCGGGGTGATCCGGCTCGCGCTCCTGATCGCGTTCCTCGACGTGGTCGCGAACGCCGCGATGATGTACGCGTTCTCCGGCGGACTGCTGTCCCTGGTCAGCGTCATCGGATCGCTCTACCCGGCGGCCACCGTGCTGTTGGCGATGACGATGCTCGGCGAGCGGGTCGGCCGGCTGCAACAGCTCGGCATGGTGCTGGCCGTCGCCGCGGTCGCGATGATCGCGGTCGCCTAGGTGTACTGCGCCGCCACCGACGTCGGCATCAGCTCGTATCGCAGGTGCGCCCGCGCGAACTCGGCGGTGCCGTGCGTGAGCGAGCGCAGGTCCACCGGATAGCGGGACAGTTCGATCTCGGGAACCTCGGCGCGCAGCAGTGCCAGTCCCGGCTCGGTGGTCTCGGTTCCGAGCACGTGGCCGCGGCGCGCCGACAGGTCGCTCAACACCGCGCCGAGGTAGTCGTCGGGCAGGATCACCCGCACCGCGGACACCGGTTCGAGCAGTCGGATGTCCGTGTGCGAGGCGGCGTCCCGCAGGGCCAGTGCCGCCGCGGTCTGGAACGCGGAGTCCGAGGAGTCCACCGAGTGTGCCTTGCCGTCGACGAGGGTCACGCGCACGTCGACGAGGGGGTGTCCGGTCGCGACGCCCGCGAGCAGTTGAGTGCGCACCCCCTTCTCGACCGACGGGATGAAGTGTTTGGGCACCGATCCGCCGACGACCCGGACCACGAACTCGAAGCCCTCACCGGTCGGCAGCGGTTCCACCTCGAGATCGCAGATGGCGTACTGGCCGTGGCCGCCGGACTGCTTGACCAGCCTGCCGTGGCCGGACGCGCTGGCACCGAACGTCTCCTGCAGCGCGACCCGGTAGTCGGCGGTGTCGACGTGCACGCCGTGCCGGTTGCGGAGCCGGTCGAGGGTCACCTCGGCGTGCGCCTCGCCGGTGCACCACAACACGATCTGGTGGGTCTGCGGGTTCTGCTCGAGCCGTAGCGCCGGATCCTCGGCGAGGAGCCGGGTCAGCGACTGCGACAGCTTGTCGTCGTCCGCCTTGCTGTGCGCCTCGACCGCGATCGGGAGCAGCGCGGCCGGCTGCGGCCAGGTCGCCAGCGCGGCGGCCGCGCCGTCGTCGGCGAGGGTGTCCCCGATGTGCGCGCTGGCGACCTTCGCCACGCACACCAGGTCGCCGGCGACCGCCTCCGGCACGGGATGCTGCTGTTTGCCGAACGGCCCGCTCAGCGTCGTGATCCGTTCCTCGGTGGGGTCGGCGCGGCCGGGCCCGATCACGTGGACGTGGGTGTCCGGACGCAGGGTGCCCGCGAAGACCCGGATCAGGCTTATCCGGCCGACGTAGGGGTCGCCGGTGACGCGGACGACCTGCGCTGCCAATGGCGCGTCCGGGTCCGCGTCCGGCTGGTCCCCGACGCGATGGGTGGGATCGGGGAACGAGCCCACGATCAGGTCGAGCAGTTCGGCCGAGCCGACGCCGTAGTCGGTCACGGCCAGCGCGGGATGCAGTGTGCAGTCCACGATCTCGTGCCGCAGGCCCTCGGTCAGGGCGTCCTCGTCCAGCGTCTCGCCCGACAGGAAGCGTTCCATCAGGGTGTCGTCCTGGCCGGAGATGGCCTCGACCAGGCTCTCGCGGGCGGCCCCGACCGCCGGTTCCTCGCCGGGCTCGCCGTAGCGTCGGCCGGTCAGCAGATCGACCGAACCACAAGGCCTTCCGTCGGCGTAGACCGGTACGAAGACCGGTCGCAGGGTGTCGGTGCCGAGACCGAAGGCGTCGTGGCACGACGTGAGGATCTCGTCGAAGCTGCTGCGGGCGACGTCCACCTTGGCGACCACGATGGCCCGGGGGATCCCCGCCTCCGCGCACTCGCGCCACAGCGCGCGGGTCGGCGCGGTGACGGGGTCGGTCGCGGAGACGACGAACACGGCGGCGTCGGCGGCGTGCAGTCCGGCGCGCAGTTCCGCGGCGAAGTCGGGATGGCCCGGCGGATCGAGCAGGTTGATCCGCACGTCGTTCCAGTCCAGTGGCAGCGCCGCCAACTGCACCGACCGCTGCTGCTGGTGCTCGATGTCCTCGTAGTCGGAGACGGTGTTGCCGTCCGGGACTCGGCCCGCCTTGCCGATCGCCCCCGCGGTCAGGGCGAGCGACTCGGCGAGGGTGGTCTTGCCGGCGCCGCTGCATCCGATCAGTACGACGTTGCGCAACTGCTGCGGACTCGACACGGACATCAACTGCCCGACTCGGGCCGAGGTGCGGTCGGCCATGGGATCTCCTCCCGATGCGACTTCGCTGACCCATTCTAAGCGGGTCAGGTGGTCGCATCGGCGGGAATGACCGAGGAATGACCTGTCGAGACTGCAAACGGCTACTTGGCGACGCGCTCCCACATCTGCAGGTACGCCTCGGCCCCGCGGCTCATGTCCTCGATGAGCTGGTCGCCGTCGGCGCCCGCCGCGATCTTCATGTCCGCGATCCAGTCCGGGATCATGCCGTACTGGGCCACGCCGTCCTTGTTGAGGTCGAACACCCGCTGGCCGGTCCGTTGCCGGTCCATCACGGTGCCGCCGTCGAACGTCGTGTACGGGTACTGCAGCGGCTCGGTCGCCGCGCTGTCGCGCGGGGCGGCCTGCGGGCCGAAGCCGTTGGTGTCCGCGCCGTAGCCGAAACCGAAGTAGTACTTGTCGCTGCGGGCCTTGCGGGCCTTGCGCCAGGCCTCGACGAAGCCCGGCTCACGGTCGGCCTTCGGGTCCTGTCCGGGCTCGGCCTTCTGCGGTTCGAGCTGGCTGGCGTACAGCGCGACGAACCCGCCGAGCGCGTAGACCCGCTGGTAGAGGAGCGGGTCCGACCAGCTGTGGCTGGAGACCACGCCCGAGTACTTGGCGTCCTCGAGGATCTTCAGGGTGTCCTCGGCGGTTCGGACGCTCATGTGGTCGATGTCGACGATCATGCCGCGGTCCATCATTCCGCGAATCATGTGCTCGCCGAGGGCGGTCAGGCCGCGGGTGTTGCACAGCGGGCCCTGCGGATACACCGGGGTGGTGACGCCGGGCGGCAACGCGGACAGGGCCTCGGCGGGACCGTCGCCGACGCTGAGCAGCGGGTTGTCGTGGGCCGCGCCGGTGCACGGCCCGGCCTCCCAGAACCTGCCGGTGCTGAGGAAGTTGCCGACGTTCACGGCGACGCCCTGCACGGCCGGGTCGAACCGGACGCCGCCGAAGGCGTTGTCGAACTTGTGCGTGACGATCATCTGCCGCACACCCATCGCGTACACCTCGTCGAGGCCGCGGTCGACATCGGCCTCGGAGCACTGCGGGACGTCACCGACGACCTTGCAGCCGAACGGTTCCGACGTCTCGATGCCGATGGTGACGGCGAGCTTGCCCTCGGCCGCGACCTTGCGGACCTGCTCGGGTGAGGACACGATGCGGAACCAGCCGCGGCCCGGCCCGCCGTACTGGGCGTCGATGTAGTCCTGCATCTCGCGGACCTGGGTGGCCTCGGCCCGGATGGTGTCCATGTCGTTGCAGGACCGATTCTTGATCGGGTAGACGTCGCACAGCACCCGGTTGTTGACCAGCAGGTTCGTGAAGATCCGGAGTCCGCCGCGCCACGCACGCTCGACCCACTTGTAGTAGGTCTGCTCGTGGGTGAGCGAGTCGTGGGCGGGCCAGTCCGCGAAGGTCGGCCAGCCGGTGGTGTCGTGTTCCTCGAACGGGCTGCCGTGCGAGATGACGTTCTCGAGCAGGGCCGGCAGTCCGTTGCTGCCGTGGTCCGGGCAGTCCCGCAGTGCGACGGTGATGCCCTGCGGGTCGAAGGGCTTGCCGCAGTGCACCTGTCCGCCGATGAAGAGGTTGGCGTCCAGGTGCACGTGCGCGTCGATGAAGCCGCGCACCTCGCCGTTCGGTCCGGTCCCGGACAGCGGGGCCCCGGTGGCGTTCACCTCGGAGTCGGGGAAGTCGGCGCAGCCCGAGGTCGCGACGAGGGTGAACCGTCCTCCCGTCGGGTCGACGCCCGGGTTGCTCAGCGCCAGCCCGTTCGGGCCGGCGGTCAGCTGGTTGCCGTTGGCGGTGGAGGTGATGGCGTAGGTGCCGTCGGTGTGGGTGAGGGTCCAGTCCGTCGCGGGGGTGGCCTCGCGTGTGGAGACCACCTTCTGGGTGCCGTCCCCGGCGATCATGTCGCCGCCGCGGCCGTAGAACATGAACCGGCCCAACTGGGAGGCGTGCATGCGCAGCGGTTCGGCGTCGCCGACCGCTGGGGCGTCTGCGCGGTAGCCGGCGTCGGCGCGGCGGACGAACTGTCCGGTGGGCTCGGATTCGAGTGCGTAGCAGCCGTTCGCGAGGCCGAAGACCGGGTCGTCGCCGGGGCCGACGGGGGCGGGCGACGGTGCGGAGGCAGCGATCCCGGCCGTCGCTACGGCGAGCGCCAGCGACAGCGACAGCGCGTGAACGAGACGGCGGCGGGTGCGCCGGGCGAGAAGAGTCATGTGCGTCCGTGGTCCCCCGTCGAAACAACTATCCGATTGTGATCGGAAGCGTAGATCATTCTGGACAAATGTCCAGGATTTGGGTCGCGGGAAAACCGGGATGATTTTCCGGCGCGGGGGCGTTACAGTGTGTGGTCCCAGCAGGTTGCTGGGAACGTACGGGGCTGAACGGTTTCGACTTTGTACGTTGAGTCAGGGGAAGCGTGTCGGTGCAGGCAAGAGACCACCGTAAGCGTCGCTGCAAACATATAAGCGCCGATTCCAATCAGCGCGACTACGCTCTCGCTGCCTAAGTAGCGAAGCGTGTCTGTCAGTCCGATCTCGCCCTCGGGTCGGGTACTGGCATCAGCTAGAGGGCTTTACCTACCGGCTCGGTCGCGGAGTCGGACGGGACATCAAACAGTGACTGGGATCGTCATCACGGCTTGTTCGCGAGACCGGGAGATCCAAGTAGAGGCATAGCGAACTGCACACGGAGAAGCCCTGGCGATCCGGCGAAGGACCCGGGTTCAATTCCCGGCAGCTCCACCGAGAACGCGGCGAGGCCCCGGACCACACGG